>NZ_JBFULH010000109.1:0-11922 GCF_056400445.1 Pseudomonas sp. P5_B2
GTGGTGCCAGGCCGAGTGATATTTCCCGAACTTCGTTTAAAGCATCCTCGCCGGCCCGTCTGATCATTTCGAGGACTTCCACATTTGAGGCGCCTTGCGAATCTTCCAGCTCTTCAAGGCGTAGGAGAATAAGTGACAACAGCTGAGCAGGACCATCATGAAGATCTGCGCCGATCCGCCGCAGAGTGAGTTCATTGATTCTGGAGAATTCGCGATTAGCAGTAGTGACTTTTCGCTGAAGGGTGGCATTGTTTGAGTGCAGCCTGGCTTGTTCCTGTATTCGCAATTTAAGTGATGTTTCATGCTGCTTTATTATCTTGTCGCCACGCCAAACGATAAAAAACAACAGTAAAATCATGGCGATCGTTGCTGGCCCAACAATCACCCATACTTTTTTTCGAACGTTAGTTATTTCACGCTGTAATGCTTCCGCGGTTTCGTAGAACTCACCAACCGCAACAACTTTTCCAGAACCCGCTTCGCGCAGTGGAGCAAAAATTTCATAGAGTGGAATATTCAAGCTTCGCTCAAAAGCATCCTCAGTATCATCTTCAGTATAGTCCTCAAGATCATTGTCCAGATCTGTATAGATCTTTCCTGTCAGCGCCTTTGAGATCTCCTTTGTCGGAAAAGTTTTCCGGACCGTGGATTTGTCGGTGCTGTAGACAATCGTGCCGTCTGGAAGCCAGATCTTCACCGAGACAACATGTGTACTCAACGAGGTGCTAGCCAGAAGGTGATCAATAGTCTGAATAGTTCCATCGGGGAGTTCTTTGGCAGTGGTTAATCCTTGCACAAAGGGTTCAAGAAAGTTTTGCATATAACGCGCGCCCGTCTCTGCCGCCGTTTGAATCGTTGCATCTTCGAGGCTCTGGCTTACGAGGTTTCCAACGAATGTCATGGTCAAACCCAGAATTATTGTGGCGAAGATAACGAACTGGGTTGAGCGGCTCAAATGGCGCAATTTCGCAAGGGTGCTATGAGTTCCTGGCGCTCCACCACTGGACGTTTGGCCAGCCTCTGATCCGACCAAGGTCTGATCCGATTTTTCGACCAAGGTCTCAGTATTTGATTGGGCTTTTGTCTCTGTACACATCCGGGTAGCACCTCAATACTCATTTTCAATGGAGTGTAAAGCTGGCGTTTGAGATTGATGGCGGGAGGCGCGATGAATAGTTTAAAAAGATTTTCGACCCATCTGGATAATCCCTATTTCCGGCAACAATTGCCAGGAGTTATTACCAACAGTATGGTCGACTATTCGCCCCCTGTACTGTCACTTTACGGCCATGCAGGCCAGGATGGGAAACTCAGTTCTCTTGAAATATTTGTTGGGAAAACATTCCAGTACGATTTTCAGTACAGCAGTGCGGGTGTTCCACTCAAGCAGAACCAAACCTATGGTTCCAATGATTTCCTGACTCCGCCACCCAGCGTGTGGAACCAGTCTCCAATACATACCAGTCAATTCGTAGTTGATGCTCAGTGGCTCATGGATAAAAGGCTTGTTGACGAAGCCGYATGGATGCAGAACCGTGCCATCACCCCTCAGGAAGTCCCGGACTATCGCGATCTTCGCGAGCCTATTCCGGCCAACGACTCTGATCGCTGGATGTGTGGCATCTGTGATAAGCCCCACTTGCCTGAGAGAACAATATGGACAAATACATAGAGCCCCGATACGTGACGGGGTCTTCAGTAAGTTGCACCTTCTATTCAGCCTGGGTTCATGGGCCGTCGCCTCCTTGAGGCGCAATACCAGCCTGTAAGTACGGTTGTCATGGGGAATTGATCCTCAGTTGAGCACTGCTGATCGCACGCGATTCAGTAGGGGCTCGGTGCGGCCGTGGTACCAGGTCCCGTCGTTCGATTTTCGATTTTATTTATGGGGTTCAGCACTAAACCACGCGTTTGAAGCGGTGTTTTATGCGTGTGGTTTCCTGATCAGTCAAGCATCGAGGAAACAGCCATGGCCAGCTTCATCAAGTCCGATCTCGAGTTCATTCTCGAACAAATTTTCATCGCTGAACGGCATGCGGCAGGCGCGAGTCTGGCTGACATGCTGCCGAACGTAGAAGTACCCTTCGGCCTGCGCACCGTTTCCGGCATCGACAACAACCTGGCCAATCCCCAGTTCGGCGCCGCCGACAACTTCTTCCCGCGCATGACAACGCCGGTGTTCAATACCGCGCAGGTCCAGCCGGCCGGGTTCTTCGGCCCCGCCGATCCTGGCGGAACCACACCGACCTCCTACCAGCAGACCAGCGGTTTCGTCTTCGACTCGCAGCCGCGCACCATCAGCAACCTGATCGTGGACCAGACCGCGAACAATCCGGCGGCGGTCGCGGCCGCAGCGGCCAATCCGGATTCACAGGTCGTCACCAGCCCCGGTCTGGATGGCCTGTTCGGCACCGCCGACGACATTTCCGTCTTCCAGATCCCCAATATCACGCCGGACGCGGCTCTGACCGTGCCCTTCAACGCCTGGATGACCTTCTTCGGCCAGTTCTTCGACCACGGTCTCGACTTGGTCACCAAGGGCGGCAGCGGCACGGTGTTCATTCCGCTGCAACCTGACGATCCACTGTTCGTGCCTGGTAGCCCGACCAACTTCATGGTGTTGACGCGGGCCACCAATCTGCCCGGCGCCGATGGCATTCTCGGCACGGCCGACGACATCCACGAACAGCAAAACACCACCTCGCCGTTTGTCGACCAAAACCAGACCTACAGTTCGCATCCCTCGCATCAGGTGTTTCTGCGCGCCTATGAGCTCAACGCCGCCGGCGATCCGGTCGCCACCGGCAAGCTGATCACCAATCGTGACCTGGGCGTCGATGGGCATTTCGGTACCGCTGATGACGTCGAAATCGGCGGCATGGCCACCTGGAAAGTGGTCAAGGCACAAGCCCATGATCTGCTCGGCATCAATCTCACTGATGCCGATTTCGACAACGTACCGCTGCTGGCGACCGATGATTACGGCAACTTCATCAAAGGGCCTAATGGCCTCCCCCAAGTCGTGATGATGGGCGCGGATGGCATTGCCGGCACGGCCGATGACGTGCTCGTCGAGGGTAATCTGGCTGCACCCATCAGCCTATCGAACGCCGTGCGCACCGGCCACCAGTTCCTCATCGACATTGCGCACAGCGCCGATCCGACCGGCGGCCTGACGCCTGACGCGGACACCGTCATTGGCGGCCTGCAAGCGCCCGGCACTTACGACAACGAGTTGTTGGATGCGCACTACATCGCTGGCGATGGCCGGGTCAACGAGAACATCGGCCTGACCACGGTGCATTCCATCTTCCACAGCGAGCACAACCGGCTGGTTGACGATACCAAGGCGACGGTGCTTGCCTCCGCCGACCTCGATTTCCTGAACAAGTGGTTGATGCCCGACGCCCAACTGACAGCGCTGCCAGTGACGCCGACCGACATCGCGGGCCTGCACTGGAACGGCGAGCGGTTGTTCCAGGCCGCCAAGTTCGGCACCGAGATGCAGTACCAGCACCTGGTGTTCGAGGAGTTCGCGCGCACCATCCAGCCGCAAGTGGACGCCTTCCTGGCGCCTATGGGTAACGACACCACCATCGATCCGTCGATCGTCGCGGAGTTCGCGCACACGGTCTTTCGCTTCGGCCACTCGATGCTGGTGGAGACGGTCGATCGTTTCGACCCCAACTTCAACGTCGTCGGCGACGGCAATCCGACTGACCCGGGCAATCAACAAACCGGCCTGATCGCGGCCTTCCTCAACCCGCTGGCATTTGCGGCTAGCGGCCCCACCCCTGATCAGGCGGCAGGCGCCATCGTACGCGGCCTGACCCGCCAGGTCGGCAACGAGATCGACGAGTTCGTGACCGACGCGGTGCGCAACAACCTGGTCGGCCTGCCGCTGGACCTGGCCGCCCTCAACCTGGCGCGCGGCCGCGACACCGGCATCCCGTCGCTGAACGCGGCGCGGCGCGAGTTCTACCACATGACCGGCGACAGCCAGTTGACCCCCTACACGAGTTGGGCCGATTTCGTGCAGCACATGAAGCACCCGGAATCGCTGATCAATTTCATCGCCGCCTACGGCACGCATTCAACCATCACTGGCGCTGTGACGATGGCGGACAAGCGCGCCGCGGCTGCGGATCTCGTGCTCGGCGGCGCCACGGCGCCGGCTGATCGCCTGGACTTCCTGAACAGTACCGGCGCCTGGAGCAGCAATGCCGGTGCGGACGGTATTCTGCACACCGCAGACGACGTGACCATCACCGGGCTGGACAACGTCGACTACTGGATCGGTGGCTTGGCCGAGGAGAAAATGCCCTTTGGCGGCCTGCTGGGTTCGAGCTTCAACTTCGTCTTCGAAACCCAGTTGGAAAACCTGCAGAATGGTGACCGCTTCTACTACCTGGCACGCACTGCGGGACTCAACTTCGGCACTGAACTGGAGAACAATTCGTTCTCCAATCTGGTGATGCTCAACAGCGACGCAATACACCTCCCGGCTAACATCTTCCAGACGCCGGCCTTCATCCTGGAGACCGACCCGACGCACCAGTTCAACGCGAGTGTGGTGGCCGGCCCAGACGGTATCGTCGGCACGGCCGACGATCTGCCAGCCAACGCCGACCCCTTTGGCCCATCGGACCATCCGATTGGCTCACCACGTATTGACCATTTCACGCCGCTGGTGATCCGCGACAACCCCGACACAGTGGGCCCGGATACCAACTACCTGCACTACACCGGCGGCGATACGGTCGTGCTTGGCGGCACAGCCGGCGACGACATCCTCATTGCCGGTGACTCGGATGACGACACCGTCTATGGCGACGCCGGCAACGACCGCCTCGACGGCGGCTACGGCAACGACAACGTCTTTGGCGGTGCTGGCGACGACATCATCACCGACATCGGCGGCAGCGACACCCTGCGCGGCGAGGACGGCAACGACGTCATCCAGGCTGGCAATTCGACCCTCGGCCTCAACAATCTGGTCTTCGGCGGCGCTGGCAAAGACTTCATCATCACCACCGAAGACATCACCATGACCTTCGCCGGCGCGGGCGATGATTTCATCCTCGGCTCCAAGGTCAACCTCGCGCCGACCGGCAACGAAGGCGACGACTGGATCGAGGGTGGCACCCAGGACGGTGCGCCCGGCGATAACATGAGCCCGACATTGTCCGACGATGTGCCCGGCAACGACATCTTCATCGGCACCGGCGGCTTCGATGAAATGATCGGTGAAGGCGGCGACGATACCTTCGTCGCCAGCGATGCCCAGGACAAGATGGACGGCATGTCCGGGTTCGACTGGACCACCTACAAGAACGACAAGTACGGCGTGACCGTCGACATGGTCGTTCCCTTCTTCAGTCCGTACCACGCGGTGCCCGATGCCGCGGGCAATATCGTGGGCGCCGTTGCGCAATCGGCCGACTCGATCTATGACCGGTTCGCGGAAGTGGAGGGCCTGTCGGGGTCGGCCTTCGCCGACTTCCTGCGCGGCGATGAACAAAACGCGGCCATCATCGCCAACGTCACGGCCAGGGGCAGCGTCCTCACCAACTTCGATCTCGTCAGCGGCCTGCGGGCCTTCGTCGGCAGTGCCGGTTTCGGTGCCGACGGTGTCGGGGGGACGGCCGACGATCAGTTCGGCGCGGGCAACATCATCCTCGGCGGCGATGGCAGCGACATCATCGAAGGTCGTGGCGGCAGCGACCTCATCGACGGCGACAGTTGGCTCAACGTGCGCATCAGCGTGCGTCAGAACGTGGATGGCACCGGGCCGGAGATCGCCACCTTCGACAGCATGACGCCGATGATCCCGCTCATGCTCAACGGCACCTACAATCCCGGCCAGCTCGTCGCCGTGCGTGAGATCCTGCCGGGCGTGGGCGGCTTCGACACCGTCAACTTCATGGGCCCGCTGGCGAACTACACAGTCGCCGTCGACGATAACGGCACCCCGCTCAACTTTGCCGACGACATCGTCACCGTGACCGACAATGTCGGCAAGGAAGAAACCGACCGTCTCACCCACATCGAGCGGCTGCAGTTCTCCGATCAGTCCATGGTCCTCGTGCCCGGGCTCAACGCTGAGCCGGTGGGCGCGCTGACGGTGGATAACACCGCACCGACCGTTGGCCAGATACTGACCGTGTCGGCGGCAGGCCTCACCGATGGCGACAATGCGGGCGGTGCGATCCACAATTCCATCAGTTACGTATGGCAGTTTGAAGCGACACCGGGCTCGGGCGTCTTCGAGGACATCATCCTCGGGCCAGGCCGCATCGGTATCGGCTTTACAAGAGCGGACGCGCCCACTTTCACGGTGACGTCGGATCTTGCCGGCCTGGCAGTGCGCGTCAAAGGCATCTATGCGGACGATCATGGCGTGACCGAGCAGGTATTCTCGGCGCCGACTACGGCAGTAGTGGCCGGGGCGCCGGCCCCTGCACCGGCGCCTTCGCTGATCGATCCGCAGACCACCGCCGCCAGCAACGGTGTGCGTTACACGCAATCGGACCTGGCATTCATCCTTGACCAGATCAAGCTGGCGGAACACCACGCGGCCGGTGAGAACCTGAACTCGCTGCTCCCGAATATACGGATGCCGTTCGGTTTGCGCACGGTCGAAGGGACGGACAACAATCTGCTCCATCCCGAGTTCGGTGCCGCCGATAATGTGTTCCCGCGCCTGACCACGCCGAACTTCCTCTCGGCCGACGCCGGCACGAGCTACACGCAGACCAGCGGCCTGGTGATCGACTCGCAACCGCGCACCATCAGTAACCTGATCGTCGACCAGACCGCCCACAACCCGGCGGCGGTCGCGGCCACCTTCGATCCGGGACTGGATGGCGTCCTCGGCACGGCTGACGATGTCCTCAAGGCCGGTGCGCAGGTGGTTACTGGAACCCGCACCGACGGCACGACGTTCGAGACCTTCTTTGACCCGAACGTGAGCCCCGACGCGGGCCTGACCGCGCCCTTCAACCAATGGATGACTTTCTTCGGCCAGTTTTTCGACCATGGCCTGGACCTCGTCACCAAGGGCGGTTCAGGCACCGTGTTCGTTCCGCTGCAGCCGGATGACCCGCTGTTCGTGCCCGGTAGCCCGACCAACTTCATGGTGTTGACGCGCGCCACCAATCAGCCCGGTCCCGATGGCGTTCTGGGCACGGCCGACGACATCCACGAGAACACCAACACCACCTCGCCGTTTGTCGACCAGAACCAGACCTACAGCTCGCATCCCTCGCACCAGGTGTTCCTGCGTGCCTATGAGCTCAACGCGGCTGGCGATCCGGTGGCCACCGGCAAGTTGATCGAAAATCGTGATCTGGGCGCCGATGGGCATTTCGGTACCGCAGATGACGTCGAGATCGGTGGCATGGCCACCTGGAAGGTGGTCAAGGCGCAAGCCTATGATCTGCTCGGCATCAATCTCACCGATGCCGATTTCGACAACGTGCCATTGCTGGCGACCGACGCCTACGGCAATTTCATCAAGGGTCCGAACGGTTTTCCGCAGGTGGTGATGAAGGGCCTGGACGGCATTGCCGGCACGGCCGACGATGTGCTCGTTGAAGGCAATCCGGCGGCGCCCATCAGCCTGGTCAACGCCGCGCGCACCGGCCATGCTTTCCTCAACGACATCGCGCACACCGCCGTTCCGGTGGACGGCCAGACCGGCGCAGCACTCCTGCCCGATGCGGACAATATCGTTGGTGGTACACCTGCGCCGGGCTTCTACGACAACGAACTGTTGGACGCGCACTACATTGCCGGCGACGGCCGGGTCAACGAGAACATCGGTCTGACCACCGTCCATTCCATCTTCCACCATGAGCACAACCGCTTGGTCGATCACACCATGGCGGTCATCCTGGCGACAGCGGCAAGCGGCGACGTGTCGTTCCTGAACGAGTGGCTGCTGACACCTGTCACTGCCGTTCCCGTCGACACCTCGACCCTTGACTGGAACGGCGAGCGCCTGTTCCAGACCGCGAAGTTCGGCACCGAGATGCAGTACCAGCACCTGGTGTTCGAAGAGTTCGCGCGCACTATCCAGCCGATGGTCGATCCGTTCTTTGCACCGGGTCAGGTGTACGACACCGCGATCGATCCAAGCATCGTTGCCGAGTTCGCGCACACCGTCTATCGCTTCGGGCACTCGATGCTGCTGGAGCAGGTCGACCGGCTGGATCCGAACTTCGCCTCAAGCGATATCGGGCTGATTCAGGCCTTCCTCAACCCGCTCGAGTTCGCGGGCAGTGGCGCCACTCCGGAGGAGGCGGCCGGTGCCATCGTGCGCGGCGTGACCCGCCAGGTGGGCAACGAGATCGACGAGTTCGTCACTGAAGCCCTGCGCAACAACCTGCTGGGCCTGCCACTCGATCTGCCCGCCATCAACCTGGCGCGCGGCCGCGATACCGGCATTCCGTCCCTGAACGCGGCGCGGCGGGAGTTCTATGCGCCCACCGGCGACGCAGAGCTCAAGCCCTACACGAGCTGGGCCGATTTCGTGCAGCACATGAAGCATCCGGAATCGCTGATCAACTTCATCGCCGCCTACGGCACGCACTCGACCATCACCGGCGCCACCACGCTGGCGGACAAGCGCGCCGCGGCTGCGGACCTGGTGCTCGGCGGCGCGACGGCACCGGCCGACCGTGTCGACTTCCTCAACAGCACGGGTGCCTGGGCCAGCAACGCCGGTGCGGACGGCGTTTTGCACACGGCAGACGATGTGACCATCACCGGCCTGGATGATGTCGACTTCTGGGTTGGCGGGCTGGCCGAGGAGAAGATGCCTTTTGGCGGCATGCTCGGCTCGACCTTCAACTTCGTCTTCGAGAACCAGATGGAGAAACTCCAGGACGGAGACCGTTTCTACTATCTGGAACGCACCGCCTCGATGGACTTTGGCGCTGAGCTGGAGAACAACACGTTCTCCGCGCTGGTGATGGCCAATACCGATGCAACACACCTCTCGGCCAGGGTTTTCCTGACGCCGGCCTACACGCTGGAGGTCAATCAGGCGAACCAGTACAACCCGAGTGTGATTGCCGGTCCCGACGGCATTGTCGGCACCGCCGATGATCTGCCGGCCAACGCCGATCCTTTTGGTCCGTCGGACCACCCGATTGGCTCACCACGCACTGACTTCCTCACACCGCTGGTGATCCGCGACAACCCCAACACGGTAGGGCCGGATAGCAACTACCTGCACTACACCGGCGCCGACACGGTCGTATTGGGCGGTACGGCGGGCAACGACATTCTCATTGCCGGCGACTCGGACGACGACACGGTCTATGGCGATGCCGGTAACGATCGGATTGATGGCGGCTACGGCAACGACCAACTCTTTGGCGGTACCGGTGACGACATCATCACGGACATGGGCGGCGACGACGTCATCCACGGCGAGGACGGCAACGACGTCATCCAGGGCGGCAACGGCCTCAACCTGATCCTCGGCCAGGCCGGTCAGGACTTCATCGTCACCGGCGAGGACGCGGCCGACACCAGCGGCGGCCTGGGCAACGACTTCATCCTCGGCAGCAAGGCGAACGAATTCGCGCGCGGTGGCGAAGGTGACGACTGGATCCAGGGTGGATCCGCCGATGGCGTCGCCGGCGACAACTTCGACCCATTCGGAAACGATCCGATCAATGGCAACGACGTCTTCATGGGCGATGGCGGACCGGACAACTTCGACGGGGAGGGCGGTGATGACATCATGATCGGCAGCCCCAGCGAGGCGGACCGTTTCATCGGGTTCTCCGGTTACGACTGGGCGACCTACAAGGACGATCCGGCCGGCGTGACCATCGGCCTCAACACCAGGCTGCGCTTCTTCGATCAGCCGGCGGTGCCTGGCTCCACCGCGTCGATCCTTGCCCGGCTGGACCTGGTGGAAGGGCTGTCGGGATCGGCCCACGCCGATTTCCTCAGCGGCGATGACTCCACTGCCGACGTGCTCGCCATCGCTGGCGCCAAGGGCAGCGTGCTCACCAACTTCGACCTCATCAGCGGTCTGCGGGACTTCGTCGGCAGCGCCGGCAACGGCGCGGATGGCATCGCCGGCACTGCCGACGATAAGTTCGACGGGGGCAACATCATCCTGGGTGGCGACGGCAGCGACGTCCTGGAAGGCCGTGGCGGCGATGACCTGATTGACGGCGACAAGTGGCTCAACGTGCGCATCAGTGTGCGGCAGAACATCGATGGCACCGGGCCGGAAATCGCCACGTTCGACAGCTTGACACCGCTGGTTCCGCTCATGTTGAACGGCACCTATAACCCCGGCCAACTCCAGATCGTCCGTGAAATCCTGACGGCGACCGGTCCCGACTTCGACACGGCGCTGTTCTCCGGCAACCTGGCGGATTACACCGTGGTCAATAACGTCAACGGCACCGTTACGGTCACCGACAGTGTCGCTGGCAGGGACGGGAGCGACACCCTCAGCAATATCGAGCGGTTGCAGTTCTCCGATCAAGCGGTCGTGCTCGGCGGTTTGAACTCGGCGCCAGTCGGGGTGCTGAGGATCGACGATGCCACGCCCGCTGTCGGCCAGGTGCTGACGGTTTCGGCGGCAGACATCACGGATGCTGACAATACTGCGACAGGTGGCGCGATCGCCGGCCCCATCAGTTTCTTCTGGCAGTTTGAAGCGCGCCCGGGCTCGGGCGTCTTCGAAGACATCACCTTCTTTGCCGCAGGAGAGGTCGCGCGCGCGGAGGGTACGACCGTCACGGTGGGCTCGGAACTCAGAGTCCCACCACCGGCGACGCTCATCGGCGCTGTGCCGGCTATTCCTGAACTCGTTGTGGCAGCCGGGCTGGCGCTGCGCGTCAGGGCGGTCTACATGGACGCCAATGGCGTGCTGGAGGAGGTGTTCTCGGCGCCGACCGCACCGATTGCGCCGGCCGGTACCGGCACCATCAATGTCCTGCCGGTTGGAACGGTTCTGATCAGCGATACGACCCCCACCGAAGGCTCGGGCTTGACCGCCACGGATGCGTTCACCGACGCCAACGGGACTACGACCTCGGTGATTGCCCATCAGTGGCAGGTGGGGAGCGGTGCGGTCTTTACCGATATCGCCGGCGCGACGGGCACGACTTTCACGCCCGACCAGGCGCAGGTCGGCCAGCAACTGCGTGTCGTCGCGAGTTACACCGATGATCTCGGCACACTTGAGCGAGTCACCTCTGGCGCAACGACAGTGGTCGGTGATCTGTTCGTCGGTACCGCCGGTGTCGACATTTGGACCGGCACGGCAGGCGACGACGTGGCCAGCGGAGGTGATGGCAACGACATCCTGAACGGCCTGGGTGGCAACGACATCCTGAATGGTAACGCGGGCAACGACATCCTCATCGGTGGGCTCGGCGCGGATCTCATGGACGGCGGCGCCGGGAATGACGTCTACGAGGTGACCGATGCCGGCGATGTCGTGATCGAGGGTGTSGGAGGGGGKASTGACAGCGTCTGGACTTACCTGRACAGCTACACCTTGGGCGCAAACATCGAGGGCTTGATCTATGGCGGTACGGGCAACTTCACGGGGTTCGGCAATCAGCTGGATAACGTGATTGTAGGTGGGGCCGGGAATGACGTCCTCCTTGGTGGYGCGGGTGATGACACGCTAATCGGTGGCGCCGGGAGTGACGTCTACGAGGTGACAGATGCCGGCGATGTCGTGATYGAGGGTGTCGGAGGGGGKASWGACAGCGTCTGGACTTAYCTGRACAGCTACACCTTGGGCGCAAACATCGAGGGCTTGATCTATGGCGGTACGGGCAACTTCACCGGGTTCGGCAATCAGCTGGATAACGTGATTGTAGGTGGGGCCGGGAATGACGTCCTCCTTGGTGGCGCGGGTGMTGACACGCTAATCGG
>NZ_JBFULH010000110.1:0-11917 GCF_056400445.1 Pseudomonas sp. P5_B2
GGACCTGTTCGTCATCAGCCTCGGCGTCGGACCTGTTCGTCATCAGCCTCGGCGTCGATCAGCAGCTCCTCGAGCTCCGCCGTGCGCTTGGGTTGAGTGAGATTGCGATCGCTGCTGGCCATGGATTTCTCGGTTTCAAGGTTCATTGATCAACTGCCTCGACAAAGCTTTGGCCCGTTCCGGGTCGCGTTGCTCGACGGCATCCAGCAACTCGATGTGCAGGTCGAACACTTCCTGACGTCGCGGGGTGACATTCAAGGTCTGGCGCAATTGCGCGCCGACGACGCTGGAGAAATAGCGATACAGCTCGCTGAGCGTCGGGTTGTGCGCGGCGTCCACCAGACGGCGGTGGAACACCAGGTCGCAGGCGATGTAACTGTCGAGATCGCCGTGGTAGTGGCTGCCACTCACACCCAAGGCTTCGCGCAAGGCCAGCAGATCTTCATCGGTACGGCGCAATGCCGCGAGCCCGATGGCTTCGACTTCAAGGATGTGCCGCGTCTCACGGGCCTGCTCGTGGGAGCAGCGGGACAGCGCTTTCAGGGTGTCCAGCGGATCAATCACGGCCCGCAGGTAGCTGCCGTCGCCCTGACGAATGTCGATCAACCCGGAAAACGCCAACACGCGCATGGCTTCGCGCACGGTATTGCGGCTGATACCTAACTCGGTCGCCAGTTCCGGCTCGGTGGGCAAGCGTTGCCCGACGACCCAGACGCCTTCGTTGATGCGCAGGCGCAGTTGGTCCAGCGCTTGGTCGACCAAGGATCGCTTGGTCAATGGAGAAATGTCTGACATGGAATTCGCCCTTTCATCCAATCATAGGATGAATTTTCTGACATGGTAGTCAGCTACGTGTAGGACGGCAACCACCTACTGTCTAAGGGCAGGAAAAGGAGCGGAATTTTCGATTGGTCAAAATTACCCTTTAAGGGTAATTTCAGGGATAGGGTTTGGCTTCTTATGGAAAAGAACACACCCCATTACGACTTGGCGGTGGTCAAGGCAGAAGTCCTCAGGATGGGAAGCAAGGCATTCACAATTACCGCTCGGGAAGGCGGCCGAAAAATGTCCTTGAGCATCCGTCAGATGCTTCAAATTATTTACTTGCTGGAGTACCGGATGCTGCACAAGTCGATGACTACCTATGGCGATCATCGGGTTTGGCAGGACGTGTACCACACAGCATTCCAGGATCGGGAGATTTACATCAAAGTGACTTACCGCTCCGGCGGTGGGCACCCGGTGATCTCCTTCAAGGAGATGATTCAATGAAAACTCAGCAATGCGTCAGTTGTGGCACTCACAACGGTATGCATCACTTTGAAGGACGCACGCTCACTGTCGACTACAAACAGGTAGCTCGACTGGTGCACGACATCGTCGGATGGGAATGCCAGGTCTGCGGTGAAATCGAATTTGATCACGACACTGACAGCGCCGAGCGCTACTCCGACGCCAGCGATCAATTGCTTGAAAACTACTTCCAAGTGATGGCAGCAGAGATGAAACGTATCCGACGCAAACTGCACCTCACACAAAAAGACGCTGTTAAATTGCTGTCGGGCGCTGGTCACAACGCTTTTTCCCGCTACGAGCGCGGCGAACTTCCACCTCCTCAAGCGTTGTTCACGCTGATGCGCCTGCTGGATCGGCATCCTCACCTGCTGGCTGAAATACAAGCCATGAACGAAGGTTCCGACTTGAAGCGATTGCTCGCTGCACGATTCCCGGAACAGGAAACGATACGGGCGTCCTGACCCCAAACCCCAGACAAAAATAAACCCGGAGCACTGTCCGGGTTTATTTCACCGCCTGATTTCGATCAATGCAAAATCTGGCTCAGGAACATCTTGGTCCGCTCATTCTGCGGGTTATCAAAGAAGTCGTTCGGCGCCGCCTGTTCGACGATTTCACCCTTGTCCATGAAGATCACGCGATTGGCCACGGTGCGGGCGAAGCCCATTTCGTGCGTCACGCAGAGCATGGTCATGCCGTCTTCAGCCAGACCGATCATGGTATCCAGAACCTCTTTCACCATCTCGGGGTCGAGTGCCGAAGTTGGTTCGTCGAACAGCATGATTTTCGGTTTCATGCACAGTGCACGGGCAATCGCCACACGCTGTTGCTGACCGCCGGACAGTTGTCCCGGGAATTTATGCGCCTGCTCCGGAATGCGTACGCGTTCCAGGTAATGCATGGCAATTTCCTCGGCCTGACGCTTGGGCATTTTACGTACCCACATCGGCGCCAGGGTGCAGTTCTGCAGGATGGTCAGGTGCGGGAACAGGTTGAAGTGCTGGAACACCATGCCGACTTCACGGCGGACCGATTCGATCTGCTTGAGGTCGTTGGTCAGTTCTACGCCATCGACCACGATGCGACCCTGCTGGTGTTCTTCCAGTCGGTTGAGGCAACGGATGGTGGTGGACTTGCCGGAGCCCGAGGGGCCGCACAACACGATACGCTCGCCCTGCTTGACGTTCAGGTTGATGTCTTTCAAGACGTGGAACTGGCCGTACCACTTGTTCAGGCCCTGCATCTGAATAATGCCTTCAGTGCTCACTGGCTTTTTGATTGCTTCGCTCATTACAGAACTCCTAACGCTTGTGGCCAGTGTCGAGCTTGCGTTCCAGATGCATGGAATAGCGCGACATACCAAAACAGAAAATCCAGAACACCAGGGCCGCAAACACATAGCCTTCAGTGGCCATGCCCAGCCATTTCGGGTCGGCGGCAGCTTGTTTGACGCTGTTGAGCAGGTCGAACAGGCCGATGATGATCACCAGGCTTGTATCCTTGAACAGCGCAATGAAGGTGTTGACGATGCCAGGGATGACCAGCTTCAGGGCTTGCGGCAGAATCACCAGGCCCATGCTGCGCCAGTAACCGAGGCCCATCGCTGCAGCCGCTTCGTACTGACCCTTTGGAATCGCTTGCAGGCCACCGCGCACCACTTCAGCCACGTAGGCTGACTGGAACAGGATCACGCCGATCAGCGCCCGCAGCAATTTGTCGAAGTTCATCCCTTCAGGCAGGAACAACGGCAACATCACCGAAGACATGAACAGCACCGTGATCAACGGCACGCCGCGCCAGAATTCGATAAAGGTCACGCAGACCACTCGAATCGCCGGCATGTTCGAACGACGGCCCAATGCCAGAACGATCCCCAGCGGCAGAGCGCCAGCAATACCGACCGTCGCGATCACCAGGGTCAGCATCAGGCCGCCCCATTGGCTGGTCGCCACGGCGGTCAAGCCAAACACGCCGCCGTGCAGCAGGCACCAGGAAATGATCGGGTACAGTACCAGGAAGCTCAGGCCATACACCGCTTTATGGTGAAAACGCGAGATGAACAGGGGWGCCACGCCAATGACTGCCAGCCACACGGTCAGGTCCACGCGCCAGCGCAGTTCCGGCGGGTAGTAGCCGTACATGAACTGGCCGAAACGCTGCTGGATGAACACCCAGCAGGCGCCCTCCTTGGTGCAGTCGGCGCGGGTGGTGCCGACCCAGTTGGCGTCAAGGATCGCCCACTGCAGGATCGGCGGTACCACCAGGTAGATGAGGTAGAACGCGAACAGAGTCAACAGGGTGTTGAGCCAGCTGGAGAACATGTTCGCGCGCATCCACGCCACGACACCGATGCTACGGTTCGGTGGCGGCATGTCAGGTTTGAAAGTATGAGTGCTCATGCGCTTTTCCTTACCGCTCGATCAGCGCAATGCGCTTGTTGTACCAGTTCATCAGCATGGAAATGCTGATACTGATCGCCAGGTACACGCTCATGGTGATGGCAATGACTTCGATCGCCTGCCCGGTCTGGTTCAGCACCGTACCGGCAAACAACGAAACCATTTCCGGATAACCGATACCGGCCGCCAGCGAGGAGTTCTTCGCCAGGTTCAGGTATTGACTGGTGAGCGGTGGGATGATCACGCGCAGGGCTTGCGGGATGATCACCTTGCGCAGGGTCGGACCGTTGCGCAGGCCGAGCGAGTGCGCCGCTTCGGTCTGGCCGTGGCTGACTGACTTGATGCCCGAGCGCACGATCTCGGCGATGAACGCCGCGGTGTACACCGTCAAGGCCAGGGTCAAGGCCAGAAACTCGGGGATCAGTACCCAGCCACCGACGAAGTTGAAGCCCTTGAGTTCCGGCATTTCCCAATGCACTGGCGCGCCGAAGATCAATGCGCACAGCGCTGGGATTACCAGAAACAGCGCCAGGCCGACCCAGAACTTGTGGAACGGCACGCCCGTCGCTTCGAAGCGTTTGGTCGCCCAGCGGCTCATCAGCACGATGGCGACAATGGCCAAAACGATGCTGACTACAAACGGCCAGAAACCGTCTGAAACCAACGCTGCGGGCATGTTCAGGCCGCGGCTGCTGACAAAGAAGGTGTCGCCGAAGTTGTGGCTGTTGCGTGGCCCCGGCATGGTCAGGAACACGGCGAAGTACCAGAACAGAATTTGCAGCAACGGCGGAATATTGCGGAAGACTTCCACATAAACAGTTGCCAGCTTGGCGATGATCCAGTTCTTCGACAGTCGTGACACGCCAACGACGAACCCGAGGATCGTCGCCAGGATCACGCCGATGAACGTCACCAGCAGCGTGTTGAGCAAGCCGATGCCAAACACCCGGGCATAACTGTCCGATTCGGTGTAGTCGATCAGGTGTTGAGCGATGCCGAAGCCGGCACTGCGCTCAAGAAAGTCGAAACCGGAGGTGATGCCCCGGTGTTGAAGGTTGGTCTGCGTGTTGTCGAACAGATACCAGCCCATCGAGACCACCGCCACAATGGTGATGATCTGAAATAACCACGCACGCACTTTGGGATCGCTGAGGCTGAGCCTCTGCTTTGGTGCGCCGATTGAATTTTGCATGAAGTGCCCCGGATGTAATGGAACAGAACATCACCCGACGGTTGGCCCGCCGGGTGATAGAACCATTAGCGCACTGGTGGTGCGTATTGAATGCCGCCGTTGTTCCACAGAGCATTCAGCCCGCGGTCGATTTCCAGCGGAGTGTTCTTGCCGAGGTTTTTCTCAAACACTTCGCCATAGTTGCCGACTTGCTTGACGATCTGGACGACCCAGTCCTTTTTCACTTTCAGGTCTTTGCCGTATTCACCATCGGTACCCAGCAGACGGGCAACGTCAGGGTTCTTGGTGGACTTGGCTTCAGCTTCGACGTTCTTCGAAGTAATGCCTGCCTCTTCAGCGTTGAGCATGGCGTAGCCAACCCAGCGCGCGATGGCCAGCCACTCGTCGTCGCCATTACGCACGACCGGGCCCAGAGGTTCCTTGGAAATGGTTTCCGGCAGTACCACGTAATCTTTCGGCGAGGCCAGTTTGCTGCGCTGGGCGAACAACTGGGACTTGTCGGAAGTCAGAACGTCGCAACGACCGGATTCCAGCGACTTGGCGCTTTCGTCGGAGGTGTCGAAGGTGATCGGGGTATATTTCAGACCGTTACCGCGGAAGTAGTCGGAAACGTTCAGCTCCGTGGTGGTACCGGCCTGGATGCAGATGGTTGCACCGTCCAGTTCCTTGGCACTCTTCACGCCCAGCTTGCTGTTAACCAGGAAGCCGATGCCGTCGTAGTAAGTGATAAAGCCAGGAAACTTCAGGCCCATGCCCGAGTCACGGGAGCTGGTCATGGTGGTGTTGCGCGACAGAATGTCGATTTCGCCCGACTGCAGCGCGGTGAAACGCTCTTTGGCGTTCAACTGACTGAATTTGACTTTCGTCGCATCGCCGAAAATGGCAGCCGCTACAGCACGGCAGTAGTCAGCATCGATACCGACGATCTTGCCAGTGGAGTCTGGAACCGAAAAGCCCGGCAGACCGTCACTCACACCACACTGTACGAAACCTTTCTTCTGCACTGCATCCAGGGTTGCACCCGCCTGAGCGAACCCGCTGATACCGAGTACTGCGGCTGCAGTCACGATAGCCAGGGTGGATTTCAACATCTTCATTCAAACCTCCAGTTTTGCTCTTGTTGTGTCGGAGCTCAATCCTGCCGCACCCTTTTGAGGCGTAATCGACCCTTATTGGTTTTTTTTAGGGTCAACCGGCGTAGGACCTGCGCTATGAGTCTAGTAGGAGAAAATCCACGTCATGGATAACTCACTTCTCACCAATCGGCCGAACGGGCTGTAGCCCTTTCACGTTCGCGAAGCCCGTAACGGCCACTGGCGAACATCCATCACCGGATTCTTTGCAATCCCGCGGCCAGCAGTACACTGATAGTGTTACCGCAAGGCGCGAGATGGGTTGCACCTTTTCCCCTTAGCAAAGCCCGTACCAGACCGTCCTTTGAAGCAATTGCGCGACAGGTCAATAGCAAAACTTGTAGCCTTGCGACAACTTCTTAACTGATCAACCATGCGCGTACTCGAACCTCGCACCCAATGAGCGCGCACGCACAACAATGGAGCAGCCATGACCGAGCCCCTTATTCTTGAACCCGTAAAGCCCGCAGACGCCTGCGTTATATGGCTGCACGGCCTGGGCGCCGACCGCTACGATTTCCTGCCGGTCGCTGAAGCGCTGCAGGAAGGCCTGCTGACCACCCGCTTTGTTCTGCCTCAAGCGCCGACCTGCGCCGTCACCATTAATGGTGGCTACGAGATGCCGAGCTGGTACGACATATTGGCCATGAGCCCGGCACGTGCAATCAACCGCGAACAGCTGGAAGATTCGGCGCAACGGGTTATAAATCTGATCGAAGAGCAGAAAGCCAGCGGAATAGACGCCTCGCGAATCTTTCTCGCAGGCTTTTCCCAAGGCGGCGCCGTGGTATTACACACCGCTTTCCTGAAATGGCAGGGGCCGTTGGGTGGCGTACTTGCCCTCTCCACTTACGCGCCGACCTTCAGCGAAGCACTCGAACTTTCCGCCAGCCAGCAGCGTATTCCCGTGCTGTCTTTGCACGGTCAATACGATGACGTGGTGCAGAACTCCATGGGTCGCAGCGCTTACGAGCATTTAAAGCAGCGTGGTGTCACCGTGACATGGCAAGAATACCCAATGGGCCACGAAGTGTTACCCGAAGAGATTCGCGACATCGGCGTCTGGCTTGCCGAGCGCTTGCGTTAACTGTGATGCGAAACGCTGCCCATTGATCATCCCACTACGCCGCGCCCGATTCTTGCATTACACTGGCCGGCGTACATTCCTTAACCAATTGATGAGATGACCGTGCTCAAAGCACTCAAGAAAATGTTCGGTAAAAGCGAGACTGAGCAGCTCGCGCCAGTTCCCAGCGCTCCGTCTCATACTCCAAGCCACCGTACCGACGGTAATCAGCCTGGCCGGACCGCCACCGCAGCGGCACCGAAACCCGAGCCGATGACTACACCGGCCATCCAGCCTGCCCCGGTCGTTGCCTCTGAACAACCGCGCAGCGAAGCGCCGAAACCGGCAAAACCGCGTCGCGAACCCAAGCCCAAGGCACCCGTCATACCCTGGAAACTCGAAGATTTCGTAGTCGAACCCCAGGAAGGCAAAACCCGCTTCCACGATTTCAAACTCGCCCCGGAACTGATGCACGCCATCCAGGACCTGGGCTTCCCGTACTGCACGCCGATCCAGGCGCAAGTGCTTGGCTTCACCCTGGCGGGCAAGGACGCCATCGGTCGCGCCCAGACCGGCACCGGCAAAACGGCCGCGTTCCTGATCTCGATCATTACCCAACTGCTTGAAACCCCGCCGCCGAAAGAACGCTACATGGGTGAACCGCGCGCGCTGATCATTGCACCCACCCGCGAACTGGTGGTGCAGATCGCCAAGGACGCTGCCGACCTGACCAAATACACCGGCCTCAACGTCATGACGTTTGTCGGGGGCATGGATTTCGACAAGCAGCTCAAGCACCTCGAAGCCCGTCACTGCGACATCCTCGTGGCCACCCCGGGCCGTTTGCTCGACTTCAACCAGCGCGGCGACGTGCACCTGGACATGGTTGAAGTCATGGTGCTCGACGAAGCCGACCGGATGCTCGACATGGGTTTCATCCCACAAGTGCGTCAGATCATTCGCCAGACGCCGCCGAAGAACGAGCGTCAAACGCTACTGTTCTCCGCGACGTTCACCGAAGACGTGATGAACCTCGCCAAGCAATGGACCACCGAGCCGTCGATCGTCGAGATCGAATCGCAAAACGTGGCCAGCGAAAACGTCGAGCAGCACATCTATGCCGTCGCCGGTGCCGACAAGTACAAACTGCTCTACAACCTGATCAACGACAACGGTTGGGAGCGGGTGATGGTGTTCGCCAACCGCAAGGATGAAGTACGGCGCATTGAAGAACGCCTGGTGCGTGATGGCGTCAACGCCGCGCAACTGTCCGGCGACGTGCCGCAGCACAAGCGCATCAAGACCCTGGAAGGTTTCCGCGAAGGCAAGATTCGCGTACTGGTCGCCACCGATGTTGCCGGTCGCGGTATTCACATCGACGGCATCAGCCACGTGATCAACTTCACCCTGCCGGAAGTCCCGGACGACTACGTACACCGTATCGGTCGGACCGGTCGTGCAGGCGCCGATGGCGTGTCCATCAGCTTCGCCGGTGAAGATGACTCTTACCAGCTACCGTCCATCGAGGCGTTGCTGGGTCGCAAGATCAGCTGTGAAACACCACCGACGCATCTACTGAGGGCGGTTGAGCGCAAACGCCCGTAACCGGGAATTTGCGAAAAGAGGCGCAGCCGGAAACGGACTGCGCTTTTTTTTCGCCTCGCTTTTTTACAAGAGCTTGCTCAAGACAACTAAAAGTCCATAATGGACAAATTAGTTTAAATCAGTGCCCGGAGTCGGCCATGCCCAGTACGCCTTACGTGATCACCCAATCTCAGGCCCGCGAGCTGCTGGCGAAAGTCGACGTGCCGCAGATCCTGCGCAAGCTGTTTCGCGACCTGGCGGAGGGCCAAGCCGTACAACCGGCGCAGCAACTGGTGGAATTCCCTCAGGGCGCTGGCGATTTCATCAACTACCTCGGCGTGCTGGCGCAAGACGGTGTCTACGGGGTTAAAACCTCGCCGTACATCGTGCGCGAACAAGGCCCACTGGTTACCGCATGGACCCTACTGATGTCGATGCAGACCGGTCAGCCATTGTTGCTCTGCGATGCTGGAGAATTGACCACCGCACGGACGGCCGCAACCACCGCGGTGGCCGTCGATGCACTCGCTCCGCTGGCAGCGCAGCGTCTGGCGATCATCGGCAGCGGCAATGTCGCCCAGGCGCATTTGCACTACGTCAAAAATCTGCGTGACTGGCAAAGCATTACTCTGTATTCGCCGAGCCTGAGCAACAAGCATCCCGAAGCATTGGCTCAGATCAACAACCTCGACCCGCGCCTGACCATCGTCGACAGTCGCGAAGCGGCGATTCATGACGCCGACGTGATCATGCTGTGCACCTCGTCTGCAGGCCCGGTGATCGATCCATCAAGCTTGAGCAAACCGGCGCTGATCACCTCCATCAGCACCAACGCCCCACGCGCCCACGAAGTGCCACCGCAGAGCCTCAATGACATGCAAGTGTTCTGTGACTATCGCCTGACCACGCCGGGCTCGGCGGGTGAGATGCTGATCGCAGGCGAACAACATGGCTGGGACAAGCGCTTGATTCTCGGCGACCTGCCCGATCTGTTGAGTGGCAAGGTAGAACGTCCAGACTACGACCGGCCGGTGTTCTTCCGCTCCATCGGCCTGGGCCTGGAAGACATCGCGTTGGCCAATGCCATCTACCAACTGCAGCACTAACACCATGACCCCCTGTGGGAACGAGCCTGTGTGGCGAGGGGGCTTGTCGGAACGCCGCATCGCCCCGTTCGGCTGCGTAGCAGTCGCAAACTCATCGAATGCGGTTTTTCTGTATTACCGCATACGCTGACTTTGGGGTGGCTTCGCCACCCAACGGGGGCAAGCCCCCTCGCCACACAAGCTCACTCCCACAGGGGGGACCGATACCATTGGCATTTACGCTCAAAAGGAGACGTTCATGAGCCAGGCAGATTTCATCATCATCGGCGGTGGGATTGCCGGGGCTTCCACCGGCTTTTGGCTGTCGGAGCAGGCCAGGGTGATTGTGCTCGAACGCGAATCGCATCCGGCCTATCACTCCACCGGACGCTCCGCCGCGCTGTACACCGCCGCCTACGGCACACCGCAGGTTCGGGCGTTGACCCAGGCCAGTCGCGACTTCTTCGACGCCCCGCCCGCCGGCTTCTGCGAACACCCGCTGCTGACGCCACGCGGCGAGATGACCGTGGACTTCACTGGCGACCCCGCCGAGTTGAACAATCAGTACCTCAGCGCCAAAGCCACAGTGCCCGAGATGCAACTGCTCAGTGCCGACGAAGCCTGCGCGCGCATGCCAATCCTGCGCCGGGAAAAAGTTCATGGCGCGATCTATGACCCGACCGCCAGCGACATCGACACCGATGCCCTGCACCAGGGTTACTTACGCGGCATCCGTCGCAACAAAGGCGAAGTCGTCACCGACACCGAAGTGCTCGGCCTCACCCGTGATGCCGAGGGTGTGTGGCAGGTCACCACCAACGGCCAGACGTTCAGCGCCCCCATCATCATCAACGCCGCCGGTGCCTGGGCTGACAAAATCGGCGCACTGGCCGGAGCCCGACCGCTGGGCCTGCAACCGAAGCGCCGTGCGGCCTTCATCTTCGCCGGCCCTGAGGCTGTGGACATCCATCATTGGCCAATGCTGGTCAGCCTCGACGAATCGTTCTACATGAAACCCGACGCCGGCATGTTCCTCGGCTCGCCGGCCAATGCCGACCCGGTGGAACCGCACGACGTACAGCCAGAAGAACTGGACATTGCCATGGGCATTTACCAGATCGAAGAAGCCACCACCCTGACCATCCGCCGCCCGACCCGAACCTGGGCCGGGTTGCGCAGTTTTGTCAGCGACGGTGATTTACTGTCCGGCTTCGATCCGCATGTGCCCGGCCTGTTCTGGGTCGCGGCGCAAGGGGGCTACGGCATCCAGACGTCACCGGCCATGGGCCAGGCCAGCGCTGCGCTGGTACGCGGTGAAAACTTGCCCGAGCAGCTCACGCGATTCGGGCTGGACGCCGGCATGCTCTCCCCCGCCCGCCTGGGCTGATCGCCTGCTCAGGTGACGTGCCCACACGATTACGGCAAACTTCCAGCGCCCCTTTTGCGGGGCGCTGACGCTGCCTGGAGCTCCACTGTATGAACGCACCTGAAAAAGACCCGGCGCTGGACAATTACCGAGCGATTGCCGACGCCATCGCCACGCTGTTCTTCCCCCATGCCGAGGTGGTGCTGCACGACCTGCGCACGCAAAAGATCGACTACATCGCCAACAACCTGTCGAAACGCGAAATCGGCGATGACGCGGCGCTGGAAGACATGCTCAGCGACGATGTCAGCGAAACCAACATCGGGCCGTACGAAAAGCTCAATTGGGATGGTCAGAAGATTCGCAGCTTGAGCACGGTGTTGCGCGACAGCGAAGGTCATAAGCTCGCGGTCCTGTGCGTCAACCTGAACATTTCGTTGTTCGAAAATGCGAAAGCGGCGCTCGACCTGTTCCTGTCGCCCAGCAAACTGATCCCGCAACCTGACTCACTGTTTCGGGATGACTGGCAGGAGCGGATCAACACCTTCCTGCACGCCTGGCTGCGCGAACGTCAACTGAGTCTGAACCTGCTGACACGCGACCACAAACGCGAACTGGTGCTGGCGCTGCATGCCGAAGGCGCTTTCAAGGGCAAGAGCGCATCGAACTATGTGGCCAATGTGCTGAACATGGGACGGGCCACGGTTTACAAGCATTTGAAGGAGTTGAAGGGCTAGGTTCTGAGGGTGCTTGATCTGGCCTCTTCGCGAGCAAGCCCGCTCYCACATTCGACCGC
>NZ_JBFULH010000111.1:0-11881 GCF_056400445.1 Pseudomonas sp. P5_B2
GGTGTCTACTTTGCTGAAGCTGTTCCAGCGTTCGGCACCACCATGGGCGGTTAAAACCCGGTCCAGCAACTCGTGACTTGGCGCGTTCATGGTTGAGGATTTTACACTTCCTCCGGCCGATCCTGAACCCACTGCCAGAACAATTGGTAGCCCACCGCAAGCACCACCGGCCCTATGAACAAGCCCAGGATGCCGCTCGTGACCATGCCGCCCAGCGCGCCAATCAGCACGACCGGCATCGGCACATCTACACCCCGTCCCAGCAACAGCGGTTTAAGTACGTTGTCCACCAAGCCGGCAATGAACACAAAGACCGAGAAGATAATCGTCCTGGTATTGGGCCCCTCGGTGGCCATCACATAGATAATCACCGGCAGCGTAATCAGCGTCGCCGGTAACTGCATGATGCCCAGCAGCAACACGAAGATGGCCAGCAGACCCGCGCCCGGGATGCCTTTGAGCACGAAGCCCAGCCCGACCAGCAACATCTGGATGAAGGCGATGCCGACCACACCGAGCGCAACGGCGCGGATGGTTGCAGTGCACAGCTCGGCGATTTTCGGACCCTTTTCAGGACCGCTGATGCGCGACGCGATATCGACCGCGCAGCGGCTGCCGGCCTCACCATGCGCCATGAAAATACCGGCGATGATCAAGGCAACAATGAACATCAGCAAACCCGCACCGACGCCGGCAATTTTGGTCAACAAGCCCACACTGACGCCTTTTATTTGCGGCAGGTACTTGGCTATCAGGTCCGGAAGATCGGTTGAGGCCTGCAGCCATACCGACGAGATCGTTTTACCCACGATTGGCCACGTGGCGACCGTTTCGGGCGGCGGCGGGATGTTGAAGGTACCCTCCTTCACCAGGTCGATGACCTGTCCGACCGACGAAGCAATCGAGGTGCCCAACAGATAGACCGGCACCACCAGAATGGCGATGGCAATCAGTACAATCGCCGTGGCAGCACGCCCTTCGCTGCGTCCGAACGACCCCATCAATCGCAGTTGCAACGGGTAGAGCGTAATCGCCAGGATGATCGACCACAGCATCAGGTCGCGAAACGGACGGAATATCTCGAAGCAGAACAGCACCAGAACAACAATCAACCCGGCACGTATCAGGACATCGAGCATGCTGCGGGTTAACGATTTCTCGGACAGGGGCGTGGGCACCATGGATGTCTCCTTGCTTATGCAAAGCACGTGGGGAAGCGGTAAGGCCAGCATAGACGGTGATTTAACAGTGCGACGTGATCTATGTGCCCTGCATCGCAGCACTTCGAAAAAAAAGTGAAAATTCAGCACATTGACCCAATATTTACCCCTGAATCCAGAAAATGGCGGAAGGCAGCCGGAGTCGAACCGGCCCGGGAGCGGATGCCGTCCCCAACCGGGTTTGAAGCCCGGCCGCGCCACCGGGCGCGATTGCCTTCCTTGAAATCAGTCGTCTTTGTGTCGGGCCAAGGCACTGTCCAGGCGAATTTGGCGCTTGTCGCCCAGGCGGCGGGTCAGGCCGATGCGATCGAAGTACTCCAGAATCTGAATGCTGCGCTTGCGCCCCAGGCCGACCGCATCGCGAAACGCCGCGACTTGAATCACCGGGTTGTGCGTGGCCAGTTGCAAGAGCATAGCCGCCAATCGACAGATCATCGCATCGGTGTAGAACAGGTCCCGGATCACTTGATGCAGCAACCCCAACCGTGCCATTTTGCGCAACAACAGGCGCACGGTCGCCTCGTCATTCCCCAGTTGGCGCACCCATGGCGGATCGAAACCAGCCCGCTCGAACAGCGGCTGGATGCGGTGCCAAAGGGCTTCGTCTTCTTCACTCAAGCGCACTTGATGATCGGGTAAATGCAGCCACGGCCCGCTGGCGGCGATGGCACCGCTGGCGAGTAATTCATCGAGCAGGCGGATGAAGGTCGGGCGTTCCAGCGAGGATGCGGTGAAGCGGCGCAGGCGATCCCGGTCTGGGCCCATTTGATCCGGTTCCAGTTGATGAAAGCGTGCGAGCTGTTCCAGCAAGGGCGCTTTCAGCGACTCCCAGCGCGGCGCGCTGAACAACAACGGACCTTGGCGGGTCTCGATCAAGCACACGTTTTCGGGCAATACCCAAGTCGCGCGCGGGCGGTTGAACTGACGTTCCAGTTGCCGTGGATCAAGGCCCGTGTCGCTGTGGGCCAACAACGCCGGCAACAGTTCTTCCAGCGAATTATGGGTGGTGAGGGCCAGTAGTTGCGCTAATCGCTCGGGGCTACGACGGTGCCGGGCCGGGGCAAACGGGTCGAGCACCCGCCCACCGCCGAGGGTACGTTGCGCACTTTGATCCCGCAGGATCAACGGATCGCCCTTCACCGCCTGCACCGGCGCATTGAGCAGGATTTGCGCGAACATCCGCGCACCCGGCGCAAGGCTTGCACCTTCCAGCAACGCCACCCGCCCCGTTACGTCCTGAGTGCCGAGGTGCACATGCACCGGCTGAAAGTGTTCGAAGGCTTTGGCTTCGCTGGCCAGCAAACGCAGATCGATGTCCAGTCGCTGAGTCGGGGCGTACAGCCACTCGGCCAGCAGCCATTGGCCACGGTGAATATGCTCCAGCGCCAAACGTTCGGCACTGAGGTTCAATGCGACGCGTTGGCCGGCAATCGCGGTGTCTGCGGCTTGATTTTGCGCGTGCAACCCTCGCACACGTACAGGTTTGCCCTGCGGACTGAGCACCAGCGTGTCACCCACCGTCACTTGCCCGGACAACGCCGTGCCGGTCACCACGATGCCGGCACCAGCCACGCTAAATGCCCGATCAATGGCCAGACGAAAACCGCCGTGGGTGCTGCGTTGAACGACGTCGCGCTGTGCATCGAGCAACGCCTGGCGCAGCGCCTCGACGCCTTCCCCGGTGACACTCGACAGCGCAATTTGCGGCGCATCGGCATACGGCCCGGGCGCCAGCAGCGTTGTCATTTGTTCATGGACGGCTTGCACCCTGGCCGGCTCGACCCGGTCGCACTTGGTAATCGCCACCAGCGCCCGGCGAATGCCCAGCAGTTCAACGATCGCCAGATGTTCGCGGGTTTGCGGCATGACACCGTCATCCGCCGCAACCACCAGCAACRCCAGATCAATGCCCTGCGCTCCGGCCAGCATGTTGTGGGTGAAACGCTCGTGACCGGGCACATCGATGAACCCGGTCAACCCGGCGCCGGGTTCCAGTGCTGCGTAGAGATAGCCGAGGTCGATGGTCATGCCGCGTTCGCGTTCTTCGCGGCGACGGTCGCCAGCCTGCCCGGTCAATGCTTGTAGCAACGAGGTCTTGCCGTGATCGATGTGCCCTGCCGTGCCGACGATCACCCTGGCACCTTCAATTGATCGAGTTGCGCCAGCCACGCGGCTTCGTCGTCCAGTTGGCGCAAGTCCAGCCACAGTGCGTCATCGTCGATGCGGCCCAGTACCGGAATGGCCAACTGACGGAACCCGGCCTCCAGCCCCAGCAATTGCCGTCCGCGCAGACGTTTGGACACCTTGGGCCGCAGGCATAACGCGGCGCTCGGCAAGCGTGCCACCGGTTGGCTGCCGCTGCCGATCATGCCCAGCGCCGGCAGCGCACTGACGCTCCAGCCGTCACCCACAGCGAACGCCAGCGAGGGTTGCAGCCGTTCGGCCTGGGCGAAGATATCGGCCTGCGGACGGGTCAGCAGGCGCAAACTCGGCAGACGCTCGGCGAGGCGCTCGGGATCGCGGTACAAACCCAGCACTGCTTCGAGCGCAGCCAGGGTCATTTTGTCGACCCGCAGCGCGCGTTTGAGCGGGTTTTTCTTGATCTTCGCGATCAGGTCTTTGCGCCCGACAATCAAACCGGCCTGCGGTCCCCCCAACAACTTGTCGCCACTGAAGGTGACGATGTCCGCGCCATCGAGCAGCGCCTGGCGCACCGTCGGTTCGGCGGGCAGGCCCCAGCGGGTCAAGTCTAGCAGGCTGCCGCTGCCAAGGTCTTCAAGCAGTGGCAAGCCATGGCTGTGCGCCAACTGCGCCAGTTCGGCGGTGGGCACCCGTGCGGTGAACCCCTCAATGCTGTAATTGCTCGCATGCACGCGCATCACCAGGCCGCTGCGCGGGCCGATGGCTGCTTCGTAATCACGGGCATGGGTGCGGTTGGTGGTGCCGACTTCATGTAGCCGGACCCCGGCCCGCGCCATGATGTCGGGAATGCGGAAGGCCCCGCCGATTTCAATCAGCTCGCCTCGGGAAATAATCCCCTCTTTGCGCGCGCCCAGGCTGTTGAGCGTCAGCAGCACGGCCGCTGCGTTGTTGTTGACCACTGTCACCGCTTCGGCACCGGTCAGTTCGCGGATCAGGCCTTCGATCAGGTCATCACGGTCGCCCCGCTTGCCGCTGTGCAGATCAAATTCGAGATTGAGCGGATAGCGCGCGGCCATTTGCACCGCTTCGATGGCGACTTCCGGAAGCAACGCCCGCCCGAGGTTGGTGTGCAACACGGTCCCGGTCAGGTTGAACACCCGGCGCACATGGCTTTGGTGGTGTCGGGCCAGACGCTCCCCCGCCCGCCCCGCCAGTACGTGCGGGCTGATTTCCACGGCATCGAGTTGCCCGGTCAGCACAGGTTCGCGCAGGTCATCGAGCAATTGCCGCAAGCTCGTCAGCAGCGACTCCCTTCCATAGCGCTCGGCCAACGGTTGGCAGGCAGGATGGCGCAGCAAACTGTCGATGGAAGGCAGCCGCAACGTTTGGCTGGCGGAGGTGGAAGGCATCAGGCGCTCCTGGAACGATTGACCGTCGCGCCTGAGTGTAGATGCGTTCAGTCGCCCCCGGGTGCCAGCAGCAAATTGGGCGCCGGACGCAGGTAGCCATCCTGTTCCAGGCGCATGTCGAGCATCAGGCTGGCCAAATCCGCCGACAGCGCCTCGGCCTCGGCGTCGTTTTCCAGGTACAGCAGTTTCAGGTAACTGCGACAGCCAGGGCAGGTTTCGGCGCGCAACGGTGCTTGATTGGCGGCGTGACGGTCATCCTCCTGGCTCATGTATTCCAGGCCTTTGCTTTGTTCGCAGTACACGCATTTGACCCGCACCACATGCCATTCGCACGCACACAACGAGCACACCAGATAACGCAAACCGTTGTGTTTGCCCCGTTGTCGAATCACGCCAGCCATCGCCGGAGAACCGCAGGCCGGGCATTGGCTGAGGCTGTCACCGGGTTTCAGTGCCAGGTCCGGTGTGCTCAGCAACCAGTGACTCCAGGCCGCTTGCAAGGCGGCACCGAGAAACGGCACCAGCGCCGCTGGTAACAGCGTGAACTGGCCACTGACCAACGCCACCGCCCAAGCTTTGCGTTGCCCGGCATCGGTATGGCGCAACGTCGCCAGGGCGTGTTCTACGGCGGGTTGCGGCGCTGGCCCGTAGCGTTGCAACAAGGCGTCGAGGTACGGCAACCAATGCCCCTCGCGCACCAGAGTGTCGGCGGCAAGCGGTGGCAGGCCATGCTCTTGGCAGACTTTGATTCGCTCGGGATCGGGCAAGGTGGTGACGGGCGGATCGTCCATCAGACGTTGCTGAACATGACACAGACTGGCCACCAGGCGCAGGTAATCGGCCAACGCATGCCCCTCGGCCAACCGTTCTAGCCGCAATGCGCGCAAAGTGAACAGGTTGTGCGGCGGCGGGTACAGAAACGGCGGTGAGGTCGCCGCCGCTTCAATCTCTCCAGGCTCAAGAATCGTCGGCAAGTGCTTATCCTTTTTTGCTGATCGGCCGGTCGGGGTGTTCGTCGCGAGTCACTTCGCGGTACCACAGTTCATGGTGTTTTTTGGCCCAAGGGCGGCTGACCCAGCCATGCACCATGGCGCTGACCGAACCCTTGATCCAGATCCCGGCGTAGATGTGCACGATGATGCTCAACACCAGCACAAACCCGGCCAACGCATGCAGCAGCATCGACCAGCGAATCGCGGTGATCCCAAAAAAAGCGCTGAAATACGCGCGCCAGATCACCAGCCCACTGAACAGCAGCACCAGCATGCAGGCCAGTAAAGTCCAGAACAGCAGCTTCTGCCCGGCGTTGTATTTGCCAACGGGCGGCACGCCCTCCTCCTCGTTCTTGATCACCCGCCCGACGCGTTTTAGCCACAACCGATCATTGGTAATAAAGAAATTCGCTCGCCAGAAGCGCAGCACCAATCCAAGGAACAGCACAAACATCACCACGCCCATGAACGGGTGCAGGATGCGCGTCCACGGGCCACCGCCAAACAGGTTGCTGAGCCAGAACAGCGCCGGATGAAACAGCGCCAGCCCGGAGAGTGCCGCCATGAAAAACAGGATTGCAACCAGCCAGTGATTGGTGCGCTGGCCACTGGTGTAGCGAAGGATGGTTTTGTTGCTCATGGCCTGTCCTCCCGCCGCGGATCATAGGTATGAACCGAGGGGTCAACCTCATGCACGTTCGGGTCCTTGCCTGGGGGATGTTCGTCCTCTTCAACCACCTGCGGCCCGATGCGCACGTAATGAAAGAACCCGGCCAGCACCGCCAGGCCCATGGCCAACAGGCCTAACGGTTTGCTCACGCCCTTCCACAACCCAACCAGCGGACTGATCGCAGGCGCGTTCGGCAGGCCGGCGTACAACGACGGTTCATCAGCATGATGCAGCACATACATCACGTGCGTGCCGCCCACACCCGCAGGGTCATAGAGACCTGCATGCTCGAAGCCGCGACTCTTGAGGTCGACAATGCGTTCGGCGGCGTGTTCTTTCATGTCTTCCTTGGTGCCAAACACAATCGCCCCGGTCGGGCAGGTTTTCACGCAGGCCGGTTCCAGCCCGTACTCGACCCGATCCGAACACAACGTGCATTTGTAGGCCTTGTGATCCTTTTGCGAGATCCGCGGGATGTTGAAAGGACAGCCGGTGATGCAGTAGCCGCAACCGATGCAGTGGTCCTGGTTGAAGTCGACTATGCCATTGGCCAGCTTGATGATCGCCCCCGGGCTCGGGCACGCCGCCAGGCAACCGGGTTCGGCGCAATGCATGCAGCCGTCCTTGCGAATCAGCCATTCGAGGTTACCGGCAGGGTTTTCATACTCGGTGAAGCGCATCAGCGTCCAGGTTTCGGCGCTCAAGTCATGCGGGTTTTCGTAGGTGCCGAGGTTGAAGCCGATTTCGTCGCGCAGGTCGTTCCATTCCTCGCAGGCCACCTGGCAAGCCTTGCAGCCGATGCACTTGGTGGTGTCGATCAGCTTGGCCACTTCCTCCTCAATGCGTACCGAAGGCGACGGGGTCGTGGTGGCCGACCGGGCAATAATGTCTTGGCTGGCCATTTAGATTTTCTCCACGTTGACCAAAAAGGACTTGGATTCCGGGGTCTGCGTGTTGGCATCGCCGAGGAACGGCACCAGGGTGTTGGTGAGGTAACCGTGGCGTGTGAGCCCGGTAAACCCCCAGTGCAACGGGATACCGATCTGATGCACCACCTGATTGTTGACCTGCAACGGACGAATCCGCTTGGTCACCACCGCCACCGCTTCAATGTGCCCGCGCTTGCAGCTGACGCGCACGCGATCGCCAGCGACGATGCCTTTTTCCTTCGCCAGCACCTCGCCTATTTCGACGAACTGCTGCGGCTGGGTAATCGCGTTGAGCCGGCAGTGTTTGGTCCAGAAGTGGAAGTGCTCGGTCAAGCGGTAGCTGGTGCCCGCGTACGGGTAATCCTTGGCCACGCCAAGGGTATCCCACACCGAATCGAAGATCCGTGCTGCCGGGTTGCTGGTGGCTTTTTTGTTGTTCGGGTGCAGCGGATTGATGCCGATGGGCGTCTCGAACGGCTCGTAATGCTCGGGGAACGGGCCTTCGTTCATCTTGTCGACGGCGAAGAACCGCGCCACGCCTTCGGGGTTCATGATGAACGGATTCATCCCCGCTTCCGGCGGCACGTCAGCCTTGTAGTCAGGCACATCGGTGCCGCCCCAAACTTTGCCGTTCCACCACACCAGGCGTTTTTTCGGGTCCCACGGGTTACCTTTCAGGTCGGCGGACGCGCGGTTGTAGAGAATCCGACGGTTCGCCGGCCAGGCCCAGGCCCATCCCAGTTGTTGGTGCATACCCCATGGATCGCTATTGTCGCGACGGGCCATCTGGTTACCGGTCTCGGTCCAGCTGCCGCAGAAAATCCAGCAGCCGGACGCGGTGCTGCCGTCATCCTTGAGCTGACTGAAGGCGGCCAGTTGCGCATTGCCCTTGATCGGCGCGCCCGTGGCGTCGGCGAAATCAGTGGTGGCGTAGCCGTTGATTTCCTTGGCCAGTTCTTCTGGCGAGGGTTCGTCGGCGATCTTGTACGGCCACGACAGTTTGAGGAGAGGATCGGGGTACGCGCCGCCCTGCGTCTGGTAACGCTGACGCAAACGATGAAACAGCTCAGCCATGATCCGAATGTCGGTGTGCGCTTCACCCGGGCCATCGGCGCCTTTCCAGTGCCATTGCAGCCAGCGGCTGCTGTTGACCAGCGAGCCGTCTTCCTCGGCAAAACAGGTAGTGGGCAGGCGAATCACTTCGGTCTGGATATCGGCACTTTTGACATCGTTGTAAGGGCCGAAATTGCGCCAGAACTCTGAAGTTTCAGTGGCTAGCGGGTCCATCACCACCAGCCATTTGAGTTTGGCCAGCGCCACCATCACCCGGTTCTTGTCGGGCAACGCGGCGATCGGGTTGAAGCCCTGGCACATGTAGCCGTTGACCTTGCCCTGGCCCATCAGATCGAACACTTTGAGGATGTCGTACTGGGGGATGTCCAGTTTCGGCAGGTAGTCGTACGCCCAGTTGTTCTCGACCGTGGCATTGGGGCCATACCAGGCTTTCATCAGACTGACGTGAAACTTGCTGTAGTTCTGCCAGTAGGACAACTGCCCCGGGCGCAACGGTTTTTGCGTGCGCTTGGTGATGTACGCGGCGTAGTCCTGCTCGGCGTCGCCCGGCAAGGTGAGGTAACCCGGTAGCGAGTTGGAAAGCAGCCCGAGGTCGGTCAGGCCCTGGATATTGGAGTGCCCGCGCAGGGCATTCACGCCGCCGCCCGGCATACCGACGTTGCCCAGCAGCAATTGCACCATCGCCGCGCTGCGGATGATCTGCGCGCCGATGGAGTGCTGGGTCCAGCCCAACGCATAAAGGATGGTCATGGTCTTGCCCGGTACCGAGCAAGTGGCGATTTCATCCCAGATTTTTTGCATGGCATCGACAGGCATGCCGCAAATCTGGCTCGCCAGTTCGATGTTGTAGCGGCTGTAATGCTGCTTCATCAATTGATAGACGCAGCGTGGGTCTTGCAGGGTCGGGTCGATTTTGACGAAGCCGTCTTCACCCAGTTCATACCCCCAGCCGGACTTGTCGGTATACGCCCGCTTTTCCGCGTCATAGCCGCTGAAAATCCCGTCCTCGAAGCCATACCCGGCTTTGACGAGGAACGACACGTCGGTGTAGTTGTGCACGTATTCGTGCTGGATTTTGTCCTCGGTCAGTAGGTAGTTGATCAGCCCACCCATGAAGGCGATGTCGGTGCCGGTGCGAATCGGCGCGTAGTAATCGGCCACCGAGGCGGTGCGGGTAAATCGCGGGTCGACCACGATCAGTCGCGCGTTGTTGTGCGACTTGGCTTCCGTCACCCATTTGAAACCGCACGGGTGCGCTTCTGCTGCGTTGCCGCCCATCACCAGAACCAGATTCGCGTTGGCGATATCGGTCCACGTATTGGTCATGGCACCACGGCCGTACGTCGGGGCAAGACTTGCCACCGTCGGGCCGTGTCAGACACGCGCCTGGTTATCAAACCCCAGCATGCCGAGACTGCGAATGACCTTGTGGGTGATGTAGCCCGCTTCGTTGGAGGCCGCCGATGCCGCGAGGAAACCGGTGGTGAGCCAGCGGTTCACCGTTTGGCCCTGGGCATTCTTCTCGATGAAGTTGGCGTCGCGGTCGGCCTTCATCAGGTCGGCAACGCGATCCATCGCTTCATCCCAGGAGATGCGCGTCCACTCGCTGCTGCCGGGCTTGCGCACCTGCGGGTATTGCAAGCGATCGGGACTGTGAATGAAGTCCAGCAGACCCGCGCCTTTGGGGCAAAGGGTGCCGCGGTTGACCGGGTGGTCGGCGTCACCTTCGATATGAATGATGTTTTGCGCGACATTCTTGGCCGTATCGCCGAGGCTGTACATGATCAAGCCGCAACCGACCGAACAATACGGGCAGGTGTTGCGGGTTTCATGAGTGGCGGCAAGCTTGAAGTGGCGCACTTGCTCGGCGAAGGCCAGCGTAGGGGCCATGCCCAACGCGCCCAGGCTCGAGCCTGCAAGGCCGATACCAGCGACCTTGAAGAACTGACGACGGCTGAGGTCCATCGTGCACTCCTGATCAGGTGGAAATCCGGGGCTTGGCCGGACTTTCTAAGCAATCACGGTGGCGGCAGACGGACTGCCGACACATGGAACTCTAGTCAACGCATCGCGGGTCTGTGTGAAAACCGACCGTCGGGCACTGCCACACCACACAACCTGTGGGAGCGAGCCTGCTCGCGAAAGCGGAGTATCATTCGCCATCTTTGGTGCCTGACACGGCGCTTTCGCGAGCAGGCTCGCTCCCACAGGGGCTTGGCGATTATCATGGGTGCCATTCCAATCCTGCATTCACGAGACCGCGCATGACTTTCGATTTTGATCAGGTGTTCGACCGCCATAACACCGGTAGCACCAAATGGAGCCGCTACCCGGCCGACGTGCTGCCGATGTGGGTGGCCGACATGGATTTTGCCGCGCCGCCGATGATCATCCAGGCCCTGCAAAAACGCCTGGAACACCCGATGGTCGGCTACAGCGTGGCCCCGGATGACCTGCGCGACGCCATCGTGGCCGACCTCTGGAACAAATACGCCTGGCGCGTCGAGCCGCAAGAGCTGATCTTCCTGCCGGGGGTCGAGTCGGGCTTCAACATGGCGCTCAAGGCGCTGGTCCAGCCGCCACAGAACGTCGTGGTGCAGGTGCCCAACTATCCGCCGCTGCGCCACGCGCCGGGTCATTGGGACCTGAACAAGGTCGAGCTGAGTTTCGACGAGCAGGCTGACGGCACCTACACCACACCGCTCGCCAGCCTCAGCCAATCGCTGCAAGGTGGCGGCGCGTTGCTGCTGAGTAATCCGCACAATCCTCTGGGCAAAGCCTTCCCCCGGGACGAACTGCAAGCGATCGCCGACATCTGCCTGGAACAGGGCGCCTGGATCATCTCCGACGAGATCCACGCCGAATTGTGCTTCGATGGTCRCAAGCATATTCCGATGGCAACGCTGAGCCCGGACATCGCCCGGCACACGATCACACTGATGTCGGCGAGCAAGGCCTACAACATCGCTGGCCTGAAAACTTCGTTCATGATCATTCAGGACCGCGCCTTGCGCGAGAAGGTCAACCACGCCCGTTGCGGCATGGTCGACAGCGTCAACCCGCTGGGCCTGTTAGCCACCCGCGTCGCCTACAGCGAAGCCGGGCCATGGCTGGCGGAACTCAGCGCCTACCTGCAAAGCAACCGCGATTACCTGGTCGACGCCGTGCGCACCCGCCTGCCGGGCGTCACCATGAACGTGCCGCAAAGCACCTACCTGGCATGGCTCGATTGCTCGGCGCTGGGGCTGGACGACCCGCAGCAGTTCTTCCTGGAACAGGCCAAAGTCGGATTGAGCCCTGGCCTGGACTTCGGCGATGACGCCAAGCAATTCGTGCGCCTGAACTTCGGCTGCCCACGTGCATTGCTAGAAGAAGGCATAGCGCGGATGGAGCGCAGCTTGCTCAATCGCAAGGCCTGACACACAACACACATCCCCCCTGTGGG
>NZ_JBFULH010000112.1:0-11774 GCF_056400445.1 Pseudomonas sp. P5_B2
GTTTTGATCTGCGTCTGGTGGTCTACCTCTGTATTCCGCTGTTGCTGGCACTGTTCAGCGTCCGGGCCATGGCTGCTCGCGGGTTCTTCCGCTTCTGGCTGACCCTGGCGTCGAGCATCGCGCTGTTCCTCGGCCTGATGGAGATGGACTTCTACCGCGAGTTTCACCAGCGCCTCAACGGCCTGGTCTTCCAGTATGTGAAAGAAGACCCGAAAACCGTGATGAGCATGCTCTGGTACGGTTTCCCGGTGGTTCGCTATCTGCTGGCGTGGGCCTTTGGCACTTTGATCCTGACCCTGGCGTTCAAGGGCGCCGATCGTGCGACTCGTCCTCGCGGACCGTTCAGCGGTGGCAGCATCAGCACGCGACAGATCGCCCCGTGGTATGCCCGCATCGGCGTGTTCGTCGTCTGCCTGCTGATCTGCGTGGTCGCTGCTCGTGGCACCCTTCGTCAGGGCCCACCGATGCGTTGGGGTGACGTCTACACCACTGACTCGATCTTCGCCAACCAGTTGGGCCTCAACGGCACGCTGTCGCTGGTCGAGGCGGCCAAAAACCGTATGTCCGAAGATCGCGATAACATCTGGAAAGCCACTCTGCCGCAGCCCCTGGCCCAGCAGACCGTACGTGACCTGCTGGTAATGAAAGACGACAAACTGGTGGATGCCGAAACAGCCGCCGTGCGTCGTGATTACACGCCACCGGCCGACAAGACCCTGCCGATCAAGAACGTAGTCGTGATCCTGATGGAAAGCATGGCCGGTCACTCGGTCGGCGCGCTGGGTGGACCGGGTAACATCACGCCGTACCTCGACAAACTGTCGAAGGAAGGCCTGTTGTTCGATCGCTTCTTCTCCAACGGTACCCATACCCACCAGGGCATGTTCGCCACCATGGCCTGCTTCCCGAACCTGCCGGGTTTCGAATACCTGATGCAGACCCCGGAAGGCAGCCACAAACTGTCTGGCCTGCCGCAATTGCTCAGTGCTCGTGACTTCGAAGATGTATACGTCTACAACGGCGACTTCGCCTGGGATAACCAGTCGGGCTTCTTCAGCAACCAGGGCATGACCAACTTCATCGGTCGTAACGATTACAAGAACCCCGTGTTCTCTGATCCGACCTGGGGCGTGTCCGACCAGGACATGTTTGACCGTGGCCTGGTGGAGCTCAAGGCTCGGGAAAACGGCAAGCCCTTCTATGCCCTGCTGCAAACGCTGTCCAATCACACGCCTTATGCCTTGCCGACACCTTTGCCGGTCGAGCGCGTGACTGATCGCGGCAACCTCAACGAACACCTGACCGCCATGCGTTACTCCGACTGGGCACTGGGTCAGTTCTTCGAGAAGGCGCGTAAAGAGCCGTACTTCAAGGAAACCCTGTTTGTCATCGTGGGAGACCACGGTTTTGGTAACGAGCAACAAATCACCGAAATGGACCTGGGTCGCTTCAACGTACCGATGCTGATGATCGCGCCGGGTATCCAGGAAAAGTTCGGCCAGCGTGACCACACCGTTGGTACTCAGATCGACATCGTGCCGACCATCATGGGCCGTATTGGTGGCGAGGTTCGCCATCAGTGCTGGGGCCGTGACCTGCTCAACTTGCCGGAAGGCGACACCGGTTTTGGCGTGATCAAACCGTCGGGCAGCGAACAGACCACGGCCATTATCACGGCTGACCAGATTCTGGTGCTGCCGAAAGAGAAGGAAATGCAGCCTAAGATGTACCGCTACGAGTTGGGTGCCAATCCGCGTTCCGAGGTCGTTCCTAACGATCCACGTACTGCGGAACTGAAGCTCAAGCTCGAATCGTTCCTGCAGACGGCGACCAAAAGCCTGCTGGACAACACCGCTGGTGTAGTTGATGGCAAGCCGGACTAAGTTTTCGGCGCAATAGAAAAGAGGCCCTTTTTCAAGGGCCTCTTTTTTTGTCTGTTAACTCGTTATGTCCGTTAAATCTTGCCAAGCAACAGCAGAACCAACAGCACCACCAGCACCACACCGATGATACCCGACGGGCCATAACCCCAACTTCTGGAGTGTGGGAAAACCGGCAGACCACCGATCAGCAAGAGGATCAAAATAACGATCAGAATTGTGCCCATGTCTATTTCCTTGTTGAAAGTGTTCTGGAATGACCTGTCTTTTAACTGTCAGCTGGAAGGCAATAATTTCTAGCTGCTTACAAAGTCCGACCGGTGCGCGAGTCGGAAAATTCCATGTTTTTTTAATGTTTTTCGAAAGCAGGCTTATTTCATTTGTTGCAGCGTTAGTTAAGTCACACACGCCCACAGTTTGCTCGGGCCATTCAGCAATCTGATGGAGCGTGGGTCGGGCAATGTCCTTCGCTACACTCCGCGCATCTTCCCCGGAACCACAAGGCTGTTTGCTATGCAAAATCGCATGATGATCACTGGCGCAGGCTCGGGCCTGGGTCGCGAAATCGCGCTGCGCTGGGCGCGCGAAGGCTGGCAACTGGCATTGTCTGATGTCAGTGAACCCGGCCTGCAGGAAACCCTGAAACTGGTTCGCGAAGCCGGTGGCGATGGTTTTATTCAGCGTTGCGATGTACGCGACTACAGCCAACTGACCGCATTCGCCCAGGCCTGTGAAGAAAAGCTGGGCGGGATCGATATCATCGTCAATAACGCCGGTGTGGCTTCGGGCGGCTTCTTCAGTGAACTGTCGCTGGAAGACTGGGACTGGCAGATCGCGATCAACCTGATGGGGGTGGTCAAGGGCTGCAAGGCGTTCCTGCCGCTGCTGGAAGAAAGCAAAGGCAAGATCATCAACATCGCGTCGATGGCCGCTCTGATGCAAGGCCCGGCCATGAGCAACTACAACGTGGCCAAGGCCGGCGTGGTGGCGTTATCCGAAAGCCTGTTGATCGAATTGGCGCAGCAGGAAGTGAGCGTGCATGTGGTATGCCCGTCGTTCTTCCAGACCAACCTGCTCGACTCTTTCCGTGGTCCGACCCCGGCGATGAAGGCGCAGGTCGGTAAATTGCTGGAAAGTTCGCCAATCACCGCCACTGACATTGCCGACTACATCTACCAACAGGTAGCTGCCGGCGAGTTCATGATCCTGCCTCACGAACAAGGCCGCATGGCCTGGGCAATCAAACAGAAGAACCCGCAATTGCTCTACAACGAAATGACCGTCATGGCCGACAAAATGCGCGCCAAGGCCAAACAAAACGCTGGCTGAACTTGCCCGTAGCCGGCAGCGTCGTTAGGGTGGCCGCCATTGGCCATCCTCACGAGGCATCTGCATGCTCAATTACCTGTGGTTTTTCCTCGCGGCGCTGTTCGAAATAGCCGGCTGTTTCGCTTTCTGGATGTGGTTGCGCCAAGGCAAAAGCGTTTTGTGGATTGTGCCGGCGCTACTCAGCCTGACCTTGTTCGCGTTACTGCTGACCCGAGTCGAAGCCACTTATGCCGGGCGCGCCTATGCCGCCTACGGTGGGATCTACATCATCGCCTCGATCGGCTGGCTGGCGGTGGTCGAACGAATTCGTCCATTGAGCTCGGACTGGATTGGTGTGGCGCTGTGCGTGATCGGGGCCAGCGTCATTTTGTTTGGCCCGCGCTTCTCCGCGTCCTGAAGGATCGGTCCTGCATTCAATCGATTTGTCGGACGCTTCCGTCAGAGGTGATCGTCCAGCCCTGTAGGGCTGGACTGATTTGCCGCCATCGCATTGAAGACCCGCTAAACGCCGGGCATCTTCAAGGGCCGGCAATCCTTAAGGACCAATACCATGCTTGTACTCAGTCGCGTTGTGGGCGAGGTGATTTCCATCGGTGACAACATTTCAGTGCGTGTGCTCAACGTCAGCGGCAACACTGTGCGCTTTGGCGTCGAGGCGCCGCTGAGCGTCAATGTGCATCGGGCCGAGGTCTATGAGCGCATCCAGCTCAAACTGGCCAAGACCAAGGGTCGCTGAACCGTTCAGTCGAACAGATGCTTGGGCACATCGTGCTTGAGCATTAATTGGCACTGCTCGCTTTCCGGGTCGAAAACGATCAGCGCCTGGCCTTTGGTCAATGCCTGGCGAACCCGCAAAACACGGGTTTCCAGCGGCGTGTCATCGCCATTGTCTGTACCGTCACGGGTCACGAAGTCTTCGATCAGGCGGGTCAGGGTATCGACTTCAAGTTGGTCGTAGGGAATCAGCATAGGCACCTCGGTTAAACAATGGCGCGATGCTACGGCGAATGATCGGTGGCGGCTAGCTTGGCCTGATGTGTTGCCTGAGCGGCCGCCTTCGCGAGCAAGTCGAATCGTCGCACCGCCGCTCCGACATTCGACCGAGTTCCTCCAGAAGGAATGTGGTCGAATGTGTGCGGGCTTGCTCGCGAAGGCGATGAGTCAGGCACCGAAGATACTTGGGCTCGAACTCAATTTTCAGAGCGCTGCCCGACAAGGCTATCCACCGACGGCACCCGCGTATCACTTTCCATCTGCGTGTCATGTTCAATCTGATGACTGAACCGGTCCAGCGACCCCTTCGCCGGTTGCGCATCGCTGGCAAACACCGGTGGACTCAGAATGTAAGCGCCCAGCAAACGGCTCAATGCCGCAAGGCTGTCGATATGCGTACGCTCATACCCGTGCGTCGCATCGCAACCAAAGGCGAGCAGGGCGGTGCGAATGTCGTGCCCGGCAGTCACCGCCGAGTGCGCATCGCTGAAGTAGTAACGGAACAGGTCGCGACGCACCGGCAATTCGTTGTCGCTGGCCAGGCGCAGCAAATGTCGCGACAAGTGATAGTCATAAGGCCCGCCGGAATCCTGCATCGCCACACTGACCGCGTGTTCACTGGAATGCTGACCGGGCGCTACGGGCGCAATGTCGATGCCGACGAATTCGCTGACGTCCCACGGTAAGGCTGCCGCTGCGCCACTACCGGTTTCCTCGGTGATGGTGAACAGCGGATGGCAGTCGATCATCAACTCTTCGCCACTATCGACGATGGCTTTCATCGCCGCGAGCAATGCAGCAACGCCGGCCTTGTCGTCCAGATGCCGGGCGCTGATGTGGCCGCTTTCAGTGAATTCTGGCAAGGGATCGAAGGCCACGAAATCGCCGACGCTTATCCCCAGCGAGTCGCAGTCCGCGCGGGTGGCGCAATAGGCATCCAGGCGCAGTTCGATGTGATCCCAGCTGATTGGCATTTCGTCCACGGCGGTGTTGAAGGCGTGCCCGGAAGCCATCAGCGGCAACACACTGCCGCGAATCACGCCGTTGTCGGTGAACAGGCTGACTCGGCTGCCTTCGGCAAAACGGCTGGACCAGCAACCGACCGGCGCCAGCGTCAGACGTCCGTTATCTTTTATGGCGCGAACTGCCGCACCGATGGTATCCAAGTGAGCGGAAACGGCGCGATCGGGGCTGTTCTTCTTGCCTTTAAGGGTCGCGCGGATGGTCCCGCGACGGGTCATTTCGAACGGGATGCCCAGCTCTTCAAGGCGTTCGGCGACATACCGCACGATGGTGTCGGTGAACCCGGTCGGGCTGGGAATGGCGAGCATTTCCAGCAGGACTTTTTGCAGGTAGTTGAGATCCGGTTCGGGAAACTTGCTGGTCATGGAAACTCCTGATGAATGAAGAGCTGATCGTTCCCATGCTCTGCGTGGGAATGCAGCCGGGGACGCTCTGCGTCCCAAGGGCGGACGCGGAGCGTCCGGTGAGGCATTCCCACGCAGAGCGTGGGAACGATCAAGAAGGGAACTAGGCCGCCGGCTGACTATGCGGAAACAAAAGATCCACAAACCGCTCAGCCGTCGGCTGCGGCTCATGATTGGCCAATCCGGCGCGCTCATTGGCTTCAATAAACACGTACTCCGGCTGATCGGCTGCCGGCACCATCAAGTCGAGCCCGACCATCGGGATATCCAGCGCCCGTGCCGCACGCACCGCAGCATCGACAAGGGTCGGATGCAGAATCGCCGTGACATCCTCCAGTACCCCGCCCGTATGAAGATTCGCCGTACGCCGTACGAACAAATGCTCACCCGCTGGGAGAATGCTGCTGTAGTCATAACCCGCCGCATTCAACGTGCGCTGGGTCTCATGGTCCAGCGGGATTTTGCTCTCTCCGCTGGTCGCCGCCTGTCGACGCCGGCTCTGAGCTTCGATCAGCGCGCCGATGGAATGCTGGCCGTCGCCAACTACCTCCGCCGGCCGGCGAATCGCCGCCGCTACTACTTCAAACCCGATCACCACAATCCGCAGGTCGAGGCCTTCGTGAAAGCTTTCCAGCAGTACTCGACTGTCGAACGCACGGGCAGCTTCGATGGCTTGCTGCACCTCTTCGATCGTCCGCAAATCCACGGCAACGCCTTGCCCTTGTTCGCCATCCAGCGGTTTGACCACTACACGCTCGTGCTCATCGAGAAACGCGAGATTGTCATCGGCATTGCCGGCAAGTTGTTGCGAAGGCAGGTTCAACCCTGCGCCTTTGAGTACTTTGTTGGTCAGGCTTTTGTCCTGACACAACGTCATACTGATCGCGCTGGTCAGGTCGCTCAACGATTCGCGGCAGCGCACCCGTCGTCCACCATGGCTGAGGGTGAACAGGCCGGCATCGACATCATCCACATGCACATCAATGCCGCGTCGATGGGCTTCCTCGACGATGATCCGCGCATACGGATTGAACTCAGCCTCCGGCCCAGGCCCCAAAAACAGCGGCTGATTAATGCCGTTCTTGCGCTTGATGGCGAAGGTTGAGAGGTTGCGAAAACCGAGCTTGGCGTAAAGGTTTTTCGCCTGCCGGTTGTCGTGCAGAACCGACAGGTCAAGGTAGCTCAGCCCACGGCTCATGAAATGCTCGATCAAGTGGCGCACCAACACTTCGCCCACACCCGGCCGCGAACAATGCGGGTCGACCGCCAGGCACCACAGGCTGCTACCGTTTTCCGGATCGTTGAACGCCTTATGGTGATCGAGGCCCATGACACTGCCGATGACCGCGCCGCTGTCCTCATCCTCGGCGAGCCAATACACCGGGCCGCCCAGGTGACGCGGGGTCAGCAGACTCGCATCGATCGCCAGCATGCCCCGCAACTGATACAGCTGATTGATCGCCTGCCAGTCCTCATCGCTTTGTGCCCGGCGAATGCGAAAGCCACGAAACACGCGAGTGGCCTGACGGTAATCGCTGAACCACAAACGCAAGGTGTCGGACGGATCGAGAAACAATTGCGCCGGTTCCAGACCCAGAATTTGCTGGGGCGCGGCAACGTACAACGCAATGTCGCGCTCGCCCGGCTGCTCATTGAGCAACTCTTGGGCGAGGCTGGCCGGATCAGGGAAAGTGTGCCCGATCAGCAACCGGCCCCAGCCGCAATGCACGGCAATCGGCTCGGCACTCATTTCGCTGCCGTCTTCGGCCAGTCGCGCCTGCAAACGTTCATAGGAAGGCGTCTGGCCGCGCAACAAACGTTGGCTGTAAGCCGTGGCATGAGGTTTCATCGGTCAGATTCCTTGTTCGCTGAGCCACAGGTTCAGGGCCGCCAACTGCCACAGCTTGGAGCCGCGCAGCGGGGTCAATTGACCTTGCGGATCCGTCAGCAGACGGTCGAGCATGGCCGGGTTGAACAGGCCGCGATCCTGACCGGGATCGAGCAGCAAGTCGCGCACCCAGTTCAACGTATCGCCTTGTAAATGCTTGAGGCCGGGCACCGGGAAGTAACCTTTCTTACGGTCGATGACTTCACTCGGAATCACCCGTCGCGCCGCTTCCTTGAGGACCTGTTTACCGCCGTCAGGCAGTTTGAATTTACCCGGCACGCGGGCCGACAATTCCACCAGCCGATAATCGAGAAACGGCGTGCGCGCTTCCAGCCCCCAGGCCATGGTCATGTTGTCGACGCGTTTGACCGGGTCATCCACCAGCATCACCGTACTGTCCAGACGCAGGGCCTTGTCCACCGCCGCGTCGGCGCCGGGCTGTGCGAAATGTTCCTTCACGAAGTCACCGGCAGCGTCATTCGCTGTCAGCCATTTCGGCTGTACGGTCGCGGCGTAATCGTCGTAGGTGCGATCAAAAAATGCATCACGGTAAGCCGTGTAGGGATCGCTTGCGCCGTCGACCTGCGGGTACCAGTGATAACCGGCAAATAACTCATCCGCGCCTTGGCCGCTCTGGACCACTTTGCAATGTTTGGCCACTTCGCGGGACAGCAGATAGAAGGCGATGCAGTCATGGCTGACCATCGGCTCGCTCATGGCGCGGAACGCTGCCGGCAGCTGCTCGATGATCTCTTTTTCGTCGATGCGCAATTGATGATGCTGGGTGCCGTAGTGTTTGGCGATCAAGTCCGAATACTGAAATTCGTCACCACGCTCGCCGCCTGCATCCTGAAAACCGATGGAGAAGGTCGACAGGTTTTCCACGCCGACTTCCCGCAACAGCCCGACCAGCAGGCTCGAATCGACCCCGCCGGAGAGCAATACGCCGACATCGACCGCCGCACGTTGGCGAATCGCCACCGCATCGCGGGTGCTGTCGAGCACACGGTCACTCCAGTCTTCGAGGGTCAGGTTCATTTCGTCGGCGTGTGGGCCGTAGGGCAAGGTCCACCAGGTTTTCTGCGTGGTGCTGCCATCGGCCTCGATGCGCATCCAGGTGGCCGGCGGCAGTTTTTCAATGCCGGCCAACAAGGTGCGTGGCGCCGGGACCACGGCGTGGAAGTTCAGGTAATGATTGAGTGCCACAGGGTCGAGCATCGGATTGATGTCGCCCCCCTTGAGCAGCGCCGGCAACGCCGAGGCAAAGCGCAGTCGCTGGGCGGTGCGCGACAGGTACAGCGGCTTCACGCCGAGGCGGTCGCGGGCGATGAACAAGCGCTTGGCGTCACGTTCCCAAATAGCGAACGCATACATGCCGTTGAGCTTGGGCAGCAAAGCTTCACCCCAGGCGTGATAACCCTTGAGCAGCACCTCGGTGTCACCGCCGGAATAGAACGCATAGCCGAGGCTTTCGAGTTCGGCGCGCAGTTCCGGGAAGTTGTAGATCGCGCCGTTGAAGGCCAGGGACAAGCCCAATTGATTGTCGATCATCGGCTGCGCCGAGCCGTCCGACAGGTCCATGATTTTCAGGCGCCGATGGCCCAGGGCAATCGGTCCTTGAGCATGAAAACCCCAGGCATCCGGGCCGCGAGGGGCCAGGTGATGGGTGATTCGTTCAACGGCCGCGAGGTCCGCAGGTTGATGATCAAAGCGTAACTCGCCAGCTAATCCGCACATAAAGTCCTTACCGGTTTTTCCGTTGGGGAGGGTCAATCGGTACCCGACCAAGACGGTGGGTACTCAGAAACTGACCCGGTGGGGCGGTGGGAGTTTTAGATCGATAAGTAATAAGTCCTCGCGCAGAGCTGGGTGTCCGTAGCCGAAAAAAGGAGAGCGCGTGCGGTACATATTGCTGCCACGTATCGAAAATGCTGCTGCGTAAGCGACTGTATAGCCGAGGTTTTCGAGTTATTCATGGTGCGTTGAACACGCTACTTTATGGGCTTCTTCTGCTTGCAATAAGGAACATTGCGAATGTCAGACAAGGACCCCGTCACCCCGGCTACCCAGCCATTTACGGATACAGACCGGCTATCGGCATTGATCGACATGACTGGCGATCTGGAAAATGCCGAAACCCTGCAAAAGACTTTGCCCGCGTGGTTGACCGCCGCATCGCCGGAACGGATTACTGCGTTTGCCAACGCTATGCGTGAGCTTCAAGCCACTCAGCTCAAAGTTCAGCCGACGCTTGATGCGCTCAAGCCGCTGTATGAGTTCTGTCGCGTTGAACTGACCGAGGCGCTAAAGACGCAATTCAACGTTGAATTCGACGTTGAAAAAGACGGCGTTGAACTGCCGGGCTTCGACTGTGGTTGCCCTGGGTCGACCGCGACTGATGATGTTGCCAAACAAAAAGTGATCGCCAAGCGCAGCTTGTTACAGGCTGCGATGCACAACTTCACCGTGGACGAAACGGCTGACGACGGCTTTCCTCCGGGCGGAATTGTGCGTGTGGTTTCAACGCCGAGCGGTTTACCCAGGTTGACGCCCTCGGCATTTGCCAAAGTGTGCCGCGATCTTGACCTGGGGAAGCGCTACCGAACTCATTTCGAAACAACCTTCAAGCCTGCGACGGTCAGTGCGGACATCCGCCAACTCAAAATGAGTGCTCTGAAGGCTGATGCTCATTCGGCACTGATGAAAGGCCACATTGGCGATTCGGCTTTTCAGATGTTGCAAAGTCTGGAGTTGAACAGCGGCACGGGTAGCGCCGTGGGCGTGACGCCCATCCACTACGCGAGTGCCACGGTCCATATGCAAGGGCTGGAATTGTTCGGCACCTGTATCTGGGGCGTGGTTATCTTTTCAAAGCGCTCGCTAAAGGATCATCCGATCGACGGATGCGTGGTGTACATGCCGAACGAGCCAAACCGGCCTTTATACGAATACAGCACCTTCGCCCTGTTCGAGCACTACTTGACTCAACAGCTGAAGGTAAGCAGCTACGCGGACTTTTTTGCCGGTTACGTTGATGAAAACAACAAAGCCGACTTCTACACATCGCTCACCCAAAAGAAAGCCTTGAGCATTCAAGTCCCGCCCCTTCTCGCGACGCTGTTCAGTTTCCTGTACCAGAGCCATGTCACGAAGATGCAGAGTGATGCGCAGGTGCTGGCTGTGCCAACGGCAAAAGTCGACGCCGAAGAACGTCAGAAACGTCTGGAGGGATACGAAGAAGCAGGTCTGCTGATCGCCAATATCGCCGGGCTGTTTGTTCCAGTACTGGGGCAGTTGATGCTGGGGGTTGCCGTTGGGCAATTGTTGGGCGAGGTCTACGACGGCATTGAAGATTGGCGCCACGATGATAGAGCGGACGCGATGGCCCACCTGCTCAATGTTGCAGAAAACATTGCCATGATGGCGGCATTTGCGGCGGGGACCAAAGCCATCGGTTCGCTGTTCAAGAGGACTGTTGCTCAGCATCCGGATTTTTTCAGCCGGTTCACCTCGATCAGCAATGCGGCGGATAAACCCAGGCTCTGGTTGTTGGATGCAGCGCCGTACAGACGGTCGTTGGCGACGGATGTGATCGCCGATGGCAAGGGCATCTATCTAGTAGATACGCAGCGATTCATCAAAATCGAAGATGCCAACTATGCAGTTGAATTCGATATGACGCTTGCCGTGTGGCGAGTCAGGCATCCCGGTCGCCCTGATGCGTTTTCTCCCATCGTCGAACACAACGGCGAGGGAGGGTGGCGCTTTGCACATGAACAACCTGAATCATGGACCAGTGGCCTCTACGCTTTGAAGCGCATCAATCCACGTCTGGCCGCGATGGATGAGGGAAGGGTTGAAGCCCTGCGCAAACTCACCGATACCTCCGTCAGCCTGTTGAATAAGCTGGCTGAGGAAAACAAAGGGTTGCCGCCCCGGTTCAAGGACAGCATCGAGCGTTTTCGCATCGAACAAAGGCTGACCAATTTTATTGCGGACATGGAGAAAGGCTATGCGCGAGGGGCCGAGTATGCCCAAGAGCAACTACATACTTTGCCGTCCCTGCCGGGCTGGCCCGCAGACCGTTACATCGAAGTTCTCGACGACGAGCACAAGATCACCGCGATGTACCCGTCCACGACATTGGTCGCGGACGAAGAACTGAGTGTCGAAGTGACAGAGACGCAGTTGGCCAAGGGCGAGTTGCTGGATACGGTGGTGGCCGGGTTGTATCAGCGTGAAGTCGAGGCGTTGCTG
>NZ_JBFULH010000113.1:0-11682 GCF_056400445.1 Pseudomonas sp. P5_B2
GAGCGGGCTTGCTCGCGAAGAGGGCGTGTCAGTCAACATTGATGTCAACTGACACGCCCTCTTCGCGAACAAGCCCGCTCCCACAGGAACAGCAGTGAGTTCAAAGAATCAAGCAGTCGGCAAACTCGGCGCCAGCACCGCTTCGCGCTTGCGATGAATCAGGAAGTACGCGCCATAGCACAGCGCAATAAATCCAAAGCCCCAGTACAACGAAGGCCGTTGCGTTTCATCCAGTGCCAGAAACACAAACAGCGAGCAGCACAACGCGATGCACGTCAGCGGCAGCAGCGGGAACCACGGCGCGCGGTATTTCAGGTCGCTGAGTTTTCCGCCATCGCGCAGATAGGCCTTGCGGAATTTGTACTGCGCCAGCGCAATCACAATCCAGGTCACCGTGCCCGACATGCCGCTCACCGCCATCAGCACCATGAACAGCGTGTCTGCCGCGACAAAACTGGTCATTAGCGACACCAGTGCAAAGCACAAGGTGATGCTCAGTGCCCGCAGCGGCACGCCGCGTTTGCTCAAGGTAGACAGGCTTTTCGGCGCCATGCCGGTTTTCGACATCGCCCACAGAATGCGCGTCGAGGCATAAAGGCCAGAGTTACCCACCGACAAAATCGCCGTGAGGATCACGAAGTTCATCAGGTCAGCGGCATAGGGAATGCCGACCATATCGAAGACTTGCACGAACGGGCTTTCCATTAACCCGGCTTGCTGCCACGGCACGATTGCCGACAGCACCACAATCGCCAGCACATAGAAAATCAATACGCGAAACACCACGTTGCGCACCGCGCGCGGGATACTTTTTTCAGGCTGATCGGTTTCGCCGGCGGCCACGCCCATGATCTCGCAGCCCTGGAAGGCGTAGACCACGGTCATCATCACCGCGAACACCGCCGACAAGCCGTTGGGAAACAGTGAATCGCCGATCAGGTTGCTCATCATCGGCGCCGGTGCTCCGCTGGTCAGCGGGATAGCGCCGAAGATCACCAGCACGCCGACCACGATGAAGCCCAGAATCGCCGCGACCTTGATCCCGGAGAACCAGTATTCCGCTTCGCCGAAGGCGCGGGTCGCCAGTGCATTCAATCCGAACAACACCACCACGAACAGCGCCGACCAGTACCAGATCGGCACCGCAGGAAACCAGCGCGTCATCAACATGCCCGCCGCCGTGAACTCCAGGCCCACGGTGGTCGCCCAGCTCATCCAATACACCCAGCCGATCATGAATCCGGTGGCTGGCCCGATGAATTTGGTCGCGTGGGTCTGGAACGAGCCGGACACCGGCATTTGTACGGACAGTTCGCCCAGGCACACCATCACCAGGTACATCAGAAAACCGGCGACCAGATACGCCAGAATCGCGCCCACCGGCCCGCCCTGATTGATCGTCACTCCGGAGCCCATGAACAGCCCGGTGCCAATCACGCCACCTAGCGACAACATGAATATGTGCCGGCTTTTCAGGGCTCGGGTCAGTTGAATGCCTTCGGTTTCGGTAGAGTTGCTCATGTCCACACCTCAGTAATCAGCAAGGTGCGCGGCATGGCGCGGGGAGAGATCAGCTTTACGGCAGTTCATTATTATTATCTCCAATAAGCTTCGAAGACCGCGCTGTGGCGGTTGCCTCGATTATTGGAAGACCATGTAAGGTCCCGTTGACCATAAAGATCGAAGTTGTAAAAAGTCGTAACAAACTTGTACGTCAGCGGTGCAGCAACTCAGCCAGCGTCTGTTGCGAACGCTGCAGTTGCGCATGAACCTGCGGGGCCAAGGTCCGCAACGCCTGTTCATCACTGGCCATTGCGGCCTCTTCCAACGCGCGCAACACATTGGCCAACGCGCGAAAGCCCAATGAGTCGCTGCTGCCGGCCAGACGATGTGCGAGGTGTGCGACTTCGGTACAGTCATCGGCCTCGATGGCTTCGATGAGTGCGTCGCGATGCTGACTGATCGAATCGCGCAGCACCGCCAGCAAACCCTGAAGCTTCTGTTCACCAAGCAAGGTGCGATGGGTGTCCAGCAGCTGCCAGTCCATCGCCTCGTCAACAGGCTGTGGCGCAGATACCGGCAATTGCCCGGCCAATGCTTGCCGCAGGTTTTCGAGCTTCAAAGGCTTGGCGAGAATGCCGTCCATTCCGGCCTCCAGATAACCGCGCATCGAGGCCGGTTGCACGCTGGCGGTCAGGGCGAAGATCCGGGTGTTGCGGTTCGGGCCTTCGTTATTACGGATCAGTTTGCACAGCTCGACGCCACTGATGCCCGGCAGGTGCACATCGAGCAGAATCAAATCGAAGGTCTGCCCGGCACAATGCTGCAGCGCCTGCTCACCTGCTTCGGCAAGCCAGACCTGATGCCCGTCGCGCTGCAACAAGCCGCTGACCACTTCACGGTTCAGCGCCACATCTTCGACCACCAGAACCTTCATTGCCTGCACGGACTCGCTGCTCAGCACCACGGAGGTGATGCCGGTAGACGCCTGCAACGTCAGCTCGAACCAGAAACAACTGCCCCGCCCGACTTCACTTTCAACGCCGATCCGTCCGCCCAATTGCTCGACCAGATGTTTGCTGATCGCCAGCCCGAGCCCGGTTCCGCCAAAGCGTTGCGCCACCTCTTCGCTGGCCTGGGTAAAGCGCTCGAAAATCCTCTCCTGCATGTCCGGCGCAATGCCGATGCCGTTGTCCGTGACGCTCACGCGCAAGCGTTGCCCGGTGTGTTCCGGGCCTTGAGCCAGAAGCGCGACTTTGACTTCAACCTTGCCGCCTTCGGTGAACTTGATCGCGTTGGCCAGCAAGTTGCTCAGCACCTGACGCAAAAATTGCTCGGCGCCGTGGTGCTCCTCGGCGAGCTGCGGATCGATTTGGCAGTGCAGCGTCGTATCGTTGCTAAGCGCCCGCGGTTCCAGCAGGGTCAGCACCTCATCGAGCAGGTGCCTGATCGAAAAATCGACCGGTTCCGGACGGCTGACGCCCTCCTCCAATCGCGCGAAATACAGCACTTCGTTGAGAATCGACAACAACCCTTCCCCGGCCTTGTACAGCGCATCCAGACGTTTGCCGTCGAGCTCATCCAGGTGTGCGCCGCGCAACAACTCAGCCATGCCGAGAATCCCGTTGAGCGGGGTGCGCAACTCGTGGCTCATAGTCGCCAGAAAACGCGATTTTGCGAGGTTGGCGGCCTCCGCTTCGTCCTTGGCGCGCATCAGGCTGGCGGTGCGACGTTCGACCAGCCTGAGCAGTTCATCGCGGTTGTCTTGCAGGGCCAGCCGGTCGGATTCGCGGCGGTCAATGTCACTGAGAATCGCCCGGCGCATATCGTCCAGTGCATGAGCCACGGTGTCGATTTCGTCTTCGTGAACGTTGCGGCGCTTGTCCAGTTGCAAGGGCTCGTGCCAGTCACCGGCGGCGATGCGCCGGGCAAACTCGGCCATCACTTGCAGGTGCCGGGTAACCAAACGGTAGAACAACCCCGACAACGCCACCGCCAGACCGCACAGAAATACGCTCATCCACAGCAGACTGGTCAACCCTGTGGTGTACAGGCGCTGATGCACCGCGCCCAGATCGGTGCTGACTTCCAACTGGCCCAAGTGCCGCAAAGGCCCGGTCGGCGGTTGATAATCCAGTTCAAAACGCTCGATGCGCAGTGGTCCGACCGGGTCGGGATTGCCTTGCACCAGATCGAAATCAGGGCTGATCAGGTGCACCCGCGCCACGTCGGAAAAGTCCACCAGCCCCCGCAACTGTACGTTCAATTGTTCCTGGTTCAAGTCCCAGAGACTGCGCTCCAGGCTGGCCAGGTAACCGGCGCGAATCAGCTCCATGCGCGAGTCGATGTCACGCATCTCGCGGCGATATTCGAAGTACAGCTGCACGCTACTCGCCAGCACGGTGAAACACAGGCTGAACAACAGAATGAACAGCAGCAGACGCCGCAACAGTCCACCGGGCCGGACGCGAATCATTTGGAGTTCGCCGGCAGGTTGATCATGTCGCGGTAGGTGACTTCGCTTTCATTCAACAACCGCTCAACCTCCCCGCTATCGACCATGCGTTTCAGTTGCACGTCGATCTCCGGCATGCGCTTGGCCAGCGGAGACTTGCGCGATACGGCCACCCGCAAGTAGTCCACGCTCAAGGCCTTGGGTAGCGCGACGATGTCTTGCGCGCCTGTCAGGTTTTCGACGTACAGCTGGCCGGTGCGCCGTTCCGAGGTGATGAAATCGATGCGGCCACGAATCAGTTTGCCGAAGTTTTGCCCGCTGTCAGAGACCCATTCGATATTCTGGTGTTGGCCGACCAAACGATCGAAATCCACGCCGTAACTTTCACCGAACAGCAACCCGCCACGGTAATTGGCCAGGTCTTCCAGACGCTCGAATTTCACCGGTCGCTGACGGTTGATGAACAACGCAACCTCCTCACGCAACACCGGAACCGTTGAAAAAACCATGCTCTGCTCGCGCTGTGCGGTGCTGTAGGCCAACACCACATCAACCCGACCTTCGGCAACGTCGAGCAGGCAGCGTTTCCAGTTGCCCAGCACGACAACTTCAACCTCGTAGCCCAGTTGTCCAAAGAGGTTTTTCACCACACTCGGGGCCAGGCCGCGCACGTGATTGCCATCACTCCAGGAGATCGGCGGGTACACCGGATAGTCGCAGTAGCGAACTGTTTGCGCCGCCATCGCGCTGTTCGCGACCAGCGTCAACAGCAAGCCAAGCACCCACAGCATCGGGCTCAGGCCGCCACGCTGGCGGTAAACAGGTAACCGGCGCCGTGAATGGTAATGATCAATTGCGGCTCGGCCGGGTCGTCGTGCAGCTTGCGGCGCAAGCGTCCGACCAGCACGTCGATGGAGCGATCATTGGGTACCCATTCGCGATTGCGGATCTGGTCCATCAATTGATCACGGCTCAAGGTGTGGCCACTGTTGCGCAGGAACACGCTGAGCAACTGGTATTCACCGTGGGTCAGCAGGGTTTCGCTTCCGGCCGGGTCGATCAGCCGTCGGCGATCCGTGTCCAGCGCCCAAGTGGCGAACTGTTTGACCGGTTTGACGATGGCCGCCACCGGTTGCGGCGTCTGCGCATGACGAACCCGGCGTATCAGGTTTTTCGCCCGGGACACCAGTTCGCGCGGGTTGAGCGGTTTGATCACATAGTCATCGGCACCGCATTCAAGGCCGACGATGCGGTCGATTTCATCGTTGCGTCCGGTGATCAAGATGATCCCGACTTCCGATCGTACCCGCAGTTCTCGGGTCAGGGTCAGGCCGTCCTTGCCCGGCAGGCGGATATCGAGCATCACCAGATCGACCGTCTGGCTCGCCAGGAAAGTTTCGGCCAGCTCCGCGGTGGCGGCGCAATTGACCTCATAACCTTCCTGGGAAAGGTAGGCGTGCAGCAGTTCGCGTATCAGCGGATCGTCGTCGACGATCAATACCCGAGGAGTCATCGCATGGTGTCCCGCGTATGCCCGAAGGCGTATTTCTTATTAGAGTGTTTTGTTGCTTTGGCGCCAGAGAGTATCGACAGCTGAACGACCGATCAACAACCCGTCGTCTGGACGCAAAACCGTTGGCGGCCGCCCGCCTGCAATCCGTCGACCCAGGCCTCGCAAATCTGGATGCCCTGCTCCGGCGTGAACGTGCCGGGGTTGAGGCCTGATTCCAGCCACAAACCRTCGAGCAATGCACTGAGGCTGATGGCGGCCAGATCGGCGTCGAAATTTTCCCAGTTTTCTTCCTGCGCCAGTTCGGTCAGCACCTTGCGCAAGATGCCGCGGTACTCGCCGTAGGAATGTTCGTGCGCGAGGTTTATCGACTCGGCCGTGCGCACTGCGCCCCAGAATGCCAACCAGGCATCGATCAATTGCGGATCGAGCAGTTCGGCGGAAAACGAGCCGCGAAAGAATGCCGATAGACGCTCGCGGGCGTTGGGTGCCGCGTGTTCCATGGCGTCGCGCAACAGGCTCATGACGCGGCCGGTAATCGCCCTGTAAGCCTCGGCCACCAGTTCATCCTTGCCGGAATAGTGATGGCTGATCAGCCCGACCGAAACGCCGGCCTCGGCAGATATTTTGCGAATCGAAGCGCCCTGGAAACCGTGGCGCTTGAGGCACACCAGCGTCGCCTCTATCAGATTGGCCTTGCGCAACTCCGGCTCCATGCGGGAAAAACGGGCTTCCTGACTCATGCGCGACACTCTCCGTGGATCAATCGTTAGGGACGCGGTGGGTTAATCCGCGCGCTGAACGACTGTACAGCAAGAGGGTGGGATGTCTCCAGTCAGTTGCATGCCTCAAGGACCGAGTTGCCGCCGAGCAAACGCGGGACTTTTTGGTCCGTCGATCGGGTCGCCAAATGTAGCGCTCACAGCCAGTAACAGCYTCTGCAGTGTTAGCCGGTTTGTACATGCTTTTGACAATTTGTGAGACGCTGGAACAAATACACCCCCAGGAACTGGCGGCTTTTGCTAAAGAAGTCATCGGCTGGGTGGCCAGCCGTCGAGTACCCTGATCATTCCAAGTCGCTCTGCTTCAGCTGTTTAAGGCTGGTTTCAATCATCTCGTTGGCGTACCAAGCCTGGATTTCATGGCGGTCGGCCGGCAGTGTTTGCGTGGCCTCGGCGTAGGTTGTGGCTTCCACGCGCATAAGTTGTCCTTCTGCATCGCATTGAACGCAGAACATGATCATCCCCCCAGAAGTTAACCGCAGCATGCTGCTATAGCATAGCCACCGGCGCGCCAGTAGCGTGCGCGTCATGGCTGTCTCGCACCGATATTTACGCTGGCGGCAATCGTTTAACCCACCTCATTTTGACGGCGGTCATTCACTTGCAGTTAAGATGTTGATTTAGAAAGCATATGTGTAAGTAAGAAATAATGCACCAACTAGTGATAATTCAAATGGTCCACTTATTGCTTCAACACTCTCCGCTGTTTTCCGGTTGCCGTCCCTCTCCCTAGCTGCCATCTGGCGCAAATCAGGTGCGGTATTTCGAGTCTTGCCGGATAATACCGCGCGCCCCGCTCAGCCCATGGTTTGCGCTGCGTTGGGTGCGTTCGTAATTCGTTGTTAAAGTAGCGCGCCAAATTAAAGAACGTCCTTTTCGTCAGAAATATGGCGATAAAAAAGGTTTTTTTAATTGCGATCAAATATTACACTTAGGGTATACAAAATAACGAGGCCATTTTGAAAGCTCGCTTCGATGAAACCTTTCGAGCTGTCTGCTCCTCAATTTCCAGTGCCCTCGGTAGACTTTTATGAATCGTACAGACGATATATCAAACCTATTCAATGGGTTCGGAGCAAGTGCGGACAGTTATCTGGATTTCAGCAACCAGTTTGACTACAAGGAACGACCATTGGCATTCGTGCCAGCAGTCTCCAAGCCTGTGCCTGCCATAGAAGCTGCTGAGCCGGAGATTGACCTCAGCGCAAAAAAGCTGGCGCAAACCGTGACTGAGAGCGAGGCTAATCTCGAGCCTGAGTTGGCGCCCGTCAACGCTGCGCAGTCCGGTACACCGCTTCGCCACTTGCTGGCCGAAGTCGCTCTGGCACGTCGTGCAGAAGCGCAGGCACGTAACGAAGAGGCCTTGCGTCAGGTAACGCCTCATAGTCGTCCGGCCAAGACGCGTGCCCATGTTATCGCTGTGGTTTCGGCCAAGGGCGGTGTCGGTAAAAGCACGCTAGCCTCGGCCCTCACCACGGCATTGCGCCTGGAAGGCGGCCAAACTCTGGCCATCGACTTGGACCCCCAAAACGCCTTGCAATATCACCTAGGTGCCGCGCCGGATGTGTTAGGCATRTGCAATGCCAGCATCATGGGAGAAAAATGGAAACCACTGCTGCTGTCTGGCTCTGCGGGTACGTTGCTGCTGCCTTATGGCGCGATGACTGAAGAGGAGCGCCGAACGCTGGAGCGCTATCTGGAGAATGATCGTTACTGGCTGGCGCGCCAACTAGCGAGCATGGACCTGGGCGAAAACGATGTGGTGATACTCGACACGCCGCCAGGCCGTACGACTTACCTGGATCAAGTTCTGATGGTGGCGGACCAAGTGCTCGTCGTTACGACAGCCGACGCGGCGTGTTTCGTCACTCTGGACCAGATGGAGYATCTGCTCGGMGAGCGCATGGCCCGTGGTCAGGCACCGCTGTGCAATTACGTGATCAATCAGTTCGACAGCTCCCGCGTGTTCTGCCGGGATATGCACGAAGTGATCAAGCGCCGTCTGGGCTCCCGACTGTTGGGTGTGGTGGCGCTCGATCATGCGGTGGGCGAGGCCATGGCTTATGGGCAAAATCCGCTGCTGGAAGCCGAGTCGTCTCCGGCCTGCCAAGACATGCTGATATTGAGTGACATGCTGAAGGCGCAGTTGAAATCAATGGTTGTTTCAGAGTTTTACGCCTCGTGATTGAAGCCTCGACTCCAGAAGCGGTTACCCCGACCCGTTTTCAGCGCTGGGCAGATGCGGCTTCCGATCGCCTCGAAAGTCTACCTCAAACGTTGCGTCGGGTGCTGGTCGCTGGCGTAACCATGCTGTGCGGTCTCCTGGCGCTATTCATCATAACGGTGCCCTTCGAGCTGTATTCTCAGTGCATTTTCGCCCTTGGCTGCTTTGTCGCTGCACTGGTGTTGCGCAAGATTCCAGGGCGCCTTACGGTACTGATACTCATCGGATTGTCGCTGACGGCTTCGCTGCGTTACTTGTACTGGCGCCTGACATCCACCCTCGGGTTTGAAGGCTGGGTCGACATGCTATTCGGCTACGGCCTGGTGATGGCCGAGCTGTACGCGATGATCGTGTTGGTATTCGGTTACCTGCAAACCGCCTGGCCCCTGCGTCGCAAACCGGTACTGATGAGCGGCCCGCCGAGCGAATGGCCAACAGTCGATGTGTTCATCCCGTCGTACAACGAAACCCTCGACATCGTGAAGGTCACCATCTTTGCGGCCCAGGCCATCGACTGGCCTCAGGACAAACTGCGTGTGCACGTGCTGGACGACGGTCGCCGCGAAGACTTCCGCGAGTTCTGTGAGCAGATCGGCGTAGGTTACATCGTTCGTGACAACAACCGTCACGCCAAGGCCGGCAACCTCAACGAAGCGCTCAAGGTGACAAGCGGCGAGTTCGTGACCATTTTCGACGCCGACCATGTGCCGACGCGGTCCTTCCTGCAAGTGTGTGTTGGCTGGTTCATCAAGGACCCGAAACTGGCGATGCTGCAAACGCCGCACTTCTTCTTCTCGCCCGATCCGTTTGAGAAAAACCTCAACACCTTCCGTTCCGTGCCGAATGAAGGCGAGCTCTTCTACGGGTTGGTGCAAGACGGCAACGATCTGTGGAACGCGACTTTTTTCTGTGGCTCCTGCGCGGTCATCCGTCGTGCGCCGTTGCTGGAAATCGGTGGCGTGGCGGTTGAGACCGTGACCGAAGACGCCCACACCGCGCTCAAGCTGAACCGCGCCGGTTACAACACCGCGTACCTTGCCATTCCTCAGGCGGCGGGCCTGGCGACGGAAAGCCTGTCACGCCACATCAGCCAGCGGATTCGCTGGGCACGTGGCATGGCGCAGATTTTCCGCACCGATAACCCGCTGTTCGGCAAAGGCCTGAAGCTGGGGCAGCGCTTATGCTACCTGAACGCGATGCTGCACTTTTTTTACGGATTGCCACGCCTGGCGTTTCTAACTGCGCCGTTGGCCTTCCTGTTCTTCGATGCACAGATTTTCCACGCCTCAGCGTTAATGATCACCGCGTACGTGTTACCGCATATCCTCCACGCCAGCTTGACCAACTCCAGCATTCAGGGGCGGTTCCGGCACTCGTTCTGGAACGAGGTCTACGAGACGGTGCTGGCCTGGTACATCCTGGGCCCGGTGTTGATGGCACTGGTTAACCCTAAGTTCGGTGGCTTTAACGTGACCGACAAAGGGGGGGTGATCGATAAGAAATACTTCGAATGGAAGCTGGCCCGACCCTACATCGTGCTGCTGATTTTGAATGCAGCCGGTCTTATCTATGGAGTGGTGCGCTTGATGGAGGGTGCCGAGGGTGCCACCACTACGATCCTGATCAACCTGGCGTGGACAGTCTATAACCTCATCATCACCAGCGCCTCGGTGGCGGTGGCCAGCGAAACCCGTCAGGTTCGTTCCGAACCACGGGTGGCGGCCACTCTGCCAATGCGTCTGACCCGTGCTGATGGCTCCGTGGTCGACGGCGTAACCCAGGACTTCTCGCAAAAAGGCCTGGGCTTTCTTTTACCGGCGGGCATCGACCTTCCCAAGGGCGAGCGTGTGCAGATCTCGCTGTTCCGCAATCAACAACTGAGCGTGTTCCCGGCCGTCATCATGTTCAGTCGCGACGGGCTATTGGGTGCACAGTTCGATCAACTGACCCTGCGTCAGCAAAGCGAACTGATACGCCTGACCTTCTCCCGCGCTGACACCTGGGCGTCGACGTGGGGCAACGGACAGGTCGATACGCCGTTGTCCGCCTTGCGCGAGGTCACCGGCATTGGTCTTCGCGGCATCTACGAACTCTTCAAAGCAACAGGCATGGAAGTGCGGAACTTGTTCCGCCGTAGCCAAGTCTCCCCGTCTAAACTGGAAAATGTTTTGGATAAGTGATGAACTCGAAGTCTTTCGCTTTCGGTAACCTGCGCGAGCCTCACCGCGCGTTGGCACGTCTGACGTGCGCTTTACTGGCCGTGGGGGGTGGTGGTGCATTCGCCGAGACAGCGCCACTGAGCGCGGCACCGGGCGCCAACAGCTACAGCCTGACCCTCAAGCAACTGGGCCGCAATTATCCAATGAGCCTGCGCGGCGTGGAGTCCACCGACAGCGTCAATTTCGATGTGCGAGCCGATTCGATCGTGACCGGTTCCAAGCTGAAATTGCAGTACACCTATTCGCCGGCGCTATTGGCCGATCTGTCGCAGATCAACGTCATCGTCAACGATGAAGTGGCGGCGAGCCTGCCGTTGCCCAAGGAAAACGCCGGGCAACTGCAAACGCAGGAGGTTAGTATTCCGCCGCAGTTGATCACCGAATTCAACCGCTTGAGTCTGCAATTTATCGGTCACTACACCATGGGTTGTGAAGACCCGACGCACTCCAGCCTGTGGGCGAAGATCAGCAACGCGACCGAGTTGAGCATTGAAGTGTCGCCACTGGTGCTGCCGAACGACCTGTCGATCCTGCCATTGCCGTTCTTTGATCGCCGCGATGCGCGGACCTTGCGCTTGCCGTTCGTGTTCGCTGCTGCGCCGGACAACACCACCCTTGAGGCTGCCGGTGCCCTTTCATCGTGGTTCGGCGCTCAGGCCAGCTATCGCGGGGCCACATTCTCTTCGAGCATCAACCAGATTCCGGCTCACGGCAACGCTGTCGTGCTGCTCAGCGGTCCCGACGCACTGCAGATCGGCGGGCTGAGCTTGCCGGCGGCCAAGGGCCCGACCCTGAGCGTGATGACGAACCCCAACGACGCCAATGGCAAGTTGCTGGTGATCACCGGGCGCGACTCCGCCGAACTCAAGACGGCCACCACCGCCTTGGTGTTGGGCAGTCAGGCCATGTCGGGCAGCAGCGTTGTAATCGACCGTTTCGATACAGTGTTACCGCGCAAGCCTTATGACGCCCCGAACTGGCTACCCAGTGAT
>NZ_JBFULH010000114.1:0-11595 GCF_056400445.1 Pseudomonas sp. P5_B2
GCTTCAAGCTGTGCAAGGGCAACATCATGGCGGGCAACCCGGAGCTGTGCTTGTCGCGTGCCGAATGGGCACGACGCTTTGCCGCGTTTATCCGCGAGGCGACGCCGGAGAACCTGCTGGGTTCGAGCATCTATTTCGACTTGCGCGTGGTCTGGGGTGACGAGCAAGGGTGCGAGCAATTGCGCCGCGGGATCCTCGATCAGGTTGGCGATAACCGGCTGTTCCAGCGGATGCTGGCCGAGAACGCCTTGCGCAATCGTCCGCCTGTGGGGCGTTTCCGTGAGTTTGTACTGGCGCGCAAGAATGGTGAAAAAGCCACGCTGGACTTGAAGGTTCAGGGGTTGACGCCATTCGTCGACGGCGCACGGTTGCTGGCACTGGCTCACGGCATCGAGACCAACAATACCCTGGAGCGTTTTCGCCAACTGGTCGCCAAAGAAATCATCCAGCCGCTGGACGGGGCGGCCTATGAAGAGGCGTACCACTTCATTCAGCAAACCCGCATGCAGCAGCATCAGCTGCAGACTCGAGAGAACTTGCCCTATTCCAACCGGGTTGATCCGGACAGCCTGAATCATCTGGACCGACGGATCCTGCGTGAATCCCTGCGCCAGGCGCAACGCCTGCAAAGCAGCCTGACTTTGCGGTATCAGTTATGAGTCTGTTTTCATGGCTACGCCCGGCCACGCCGCTCCTGTCCGGCGATTTGCAACAACGGTTGCAGAGCTTGCCGGCGGTAACCGAGCTGGGTGAATGCAGCCTGCGCGAACAGCGTTGGGTGGTGCTTGACCTGGAAACCACCGGGCTGAACCTGAACAAGGACCKGGTGTTGTCCATCGGTGCCGTGGTGATCGAGGACGGCGCCATCGACTTCAGCCAGCAGTTCGAACGCACGCTGCAATGCGCCGACATGAAGCTGGCACCCAGCGTGCTGATTCATGGGTTGGGCCCAAGCGCCATTGCGGCCGGCAGCGACCCGGCGCAAGCCTTGCTCGAATTCATGGAGTTCGTTGGTGACAGCCCGGTACTGGCGTTTCATGCCCCCTTCGATCAGCACATGCTTGGCCGGGCATTGAAAGACCACTTGGGCTACAAGTTGGCTCATCCGTTTCTGGATGTGGCAGACATTGCCCCGCTGCTTTGTCCACAGGCTCACATTCGAGATGCCGGGCTGGATGAGTGGATCGACTGGTTCAAACTGGAAGTGTTCGAGCGCCATAACGCCAGTGCCGACGCGTTGGCGACGGCCGAATTGGCATTGATCCTGTTCAGCCGGGCGCGGCAGCAGCAGATTCATAGCCCGCTGAACCTGCAACAGCGGCTGAGTCAGTGGAAACGCCGCAAGCAAGCCCCTTCCTTCTAAATATGCAGTGACTGTTCTGGCCCCTTCGTCGGAACGCCGCCCGGAGCAAGCCCGCCCCCACAGGTGACCGAGTAGCCCTGTGGGAGCGTGGCTTGCCCGCGATGAACGATTACACGGTCGGACTGAATGCACACCGCCCCCATTCACCCGACCAGCGCCAATTGCTTACCGCCCCCGCCTCTGCCACAATCGCGAACAATTCTCGTTAGTTAACACTTCCCAATCGGTGATGCTGCGTGTCGTCAATCCAAAGCCCGAACAGTGAGCTCGTTGGTGCGTTATATCGCGACCATCGCGGCTGGTTATTGGCTTGGTTGCGACGCAACGTGGCGTGTCCGCAACGTGCAGAAGACCTGAGTCAGGACACTTTTGTGCGGTTGCTCGGCCGGGATGAACTGAAAGAGCCTCGCGAACCGCGGGCGTTTCTGGTGGCGATTGCCAAAGGCCTGCTGTTCGATTATTTCCGCCGCGCAGCGCTGGAACAGGCGTACCTCGCCGAGCTGATGCTGATCCCCGAAGGTGAACAACCCTCGGTTGAGGAACAGCAGATGATCCTTGAAGACCTCAAAGCCATCGACCGCCTTCTGGGGCAGCTGTCGAGCAAGGCCCGGGCCGCGTTTCTTTATAACCGCCTCGACGGCCTGGGCCATGCCGAAATCGCCCAGCGACTGGGCGTCTCGGTGCCGCGTGTTCGGCAATACCTGGCCCAGGGGATTCGCCAGTGCTACATCGCATTGTACGGGGAACCGGTATGAGCCCGGTCAGTTCCAAGCCGGTATCGGCCAAGGTGCTGGATGCGGCGATTGCCTGGCAATTGTCCCTGGACTCTGGCAACCCGGTGGAGCGCGAAGCGTTCAGTCAATGGCACGCGGCCCACGAGGAACATGCCCGAGCCTGGCGCCAGTTGGGCATGCTCGAACAGCGCTTCAGCGTCGCCAACGGCCCGGCCCGTACGGCGTTGCTGCAATCGCGTGAAAGCATTCGCCGCCGCGTGCGCAAACTGGGCAGCGGCGTGGCCAGCGTTGTCGCGGTGATCGGGCTGGCCCTGTTTGCCGGTGAGCGCTATCTGCCTCTCGACTACTGGCTGGCCGACCAGCGCACCGCCACCGGTGAGCAGCGCACCCTGCACCTGGCAGACGGCACAACGATCAACCTCAATACCTACAGCGCTGTGGACATCCGTTTTGATGAGAAGCAGCGGCGGATCATCCTTCAAGAAGGCGAAATCCTCGTCGAGACCGGTCACGGCGATGCCCGGCCGTTTATCGTCGAAACCCGCGAAGGCAGTCTGCAAGCGCTAGGGACGCTCTTCCTGGTCAAGCGCGAGGAACAAGGCACGCGCCTGAGCGTGTTGAAATCCGCAGTGGCGGCGCATCCGCGATCGAGCTCTGAGGAACAGATTCTGCACGAAGGTCAGCAAGTGCTGATGCGCAGCAAAGGCCTGGGGCCGGTTGTCGCCGCCAACCTCGGCGCCGATGCCTGGACCCGCGGCATGCTGGTGGTCGACAACGCTCGCCTGGAAGATTTGGTGCAGGAGCTCGCGCGTTATCGGAATGGTCATTTGGGCGTAGCACCGGAGATTGCCGACCTGCGCATTACCGGCAGTTTTCCGCTGCACGACACCGACAAGGCCCTGAGCACCCTGCTGCCAACCCTGCCGGTGCAGATTGAACAGTACACGCCGTGGTGGGTGACGGTGGCGAAAGCTGACCCCTAACCCTGACGCCTGGAAGTGATCGTGCCCCACGCTCCCGCGTGGGAATGCAGCCCGTGACGCTCCGCGTCACATGCCGAAGCAGACGCAGAGCGTCCATTGAGGCATTCCCACGCAGAGCGTGGGAACGATCAGCGTCCAATTACTGAATCTAAATTATTTTCATCCAGCCCTATCACTTTTTGAATTTCGTACGGCACCTAAGCAATTGAGAAATATTTCCATTCAGGAGCCGCTACATGCCCCGTTCGCTCTACACCTTGTTGCGCCCCAGCTTGCTGGCTGTCGCCATTGCTTTTTGTACTCCTTTGGCCAGTAGCCAACTGATCGCCGCGGAACAAGCTTCCAGCGTTCGCGCCTACAACCTGCCGGCCGCACCGTTGGCCAGCACCCTGAACCAGATTGCGAGCCAGGCCGGTCTGGCGCTGTCGTTGAACCCATCACTGGCCGCAGGCAAGTCCTCGGCGCCGGTGAAAGGCCAGTTCGACGCCCCCGGTGCCCTGCGTGAAGCCTTGCGTGGCACGGGTCTGCAACTGGAACAAAGCAGCGCCGGCACCTACAGCCTGGTCGCCATTCCCGAGGGCACACTGGCCCTGCCGGAAACCGCCGTTATCGGCGTGGACAATACCGAAACCGCCTGGGGCCCGGTAGAAGGTTACCTGGCCACTCGCACCGCCGCTGGCACCAAGACTGATACAGCGATAGTCGACGTACCGCGCTCGATTTCGGTCGTTACCCGCGACCAAATGGATGATCGCAATGTGCAGAACCTCGATGACGCCGTGCGCTACATGCCCGGTGTCACCGCCAGCAGCTACGGCAGCGACACCCGCGCCGACTGGCTGCGCGTTCGCGGTTTTGAACCGACCCAGTTCCTCGACGGCCTGCCACTGCCTAAAGGCGTGTACGCCAACCCGAAACAGGAAACCTGGAACCTCGATCGCCTGTCCGTGCTGCGCGGCCCTGCCTCCTCGGTTTACGGCCAGACCCCGCCGGGCGGCCTGCTGGACATGGTCAGCCGCCGTCCAACGGCTATAGAAAGCAACGAGATCGATGTGCAATACGGCAGCGACAATTATCGTCAGATCAACTTCGCCAACACCGGCAAGATTGATGACGAAGGCCAGTTTCTTTACAGCCTGAGCGGCGTGGTGCGCGACAGCGGCACGCAGATCGACCACGTCGACAACAAGCGCTACAACATCGCACCCAGCCTGACCTGGAATATCGACCCGGATACCCAGTTCACCTTGCTGACGCAATTCACCCGCGACGACACCGGCATCACCAGCCAGTTCCTGCCGGTGCAAGGCACCAAAATCGACATGCCGTTTGGTGATATTTCACATCACAAGAACCTTGGCGATCCGGACTGGGAATACTACGACCGCACCTACTACGCGCTGGGCTATGCGTTCGAACATCGCCTGAACGACGTCTGGCAGTTCAAGCAGAACCTGCGTTACACCAAATCGGACCTGTCATTCCAGGCCATCACCGTCGGCGCCTATCCGTTCACCCAGGTTGATGACGCTGGCAACGTTGGCCGCACCACCACCAGCACCGATGAAGACATCAGCCAGTTCGCCGTGGATAACAACTTCCAGGCCGACTTCGCGACGGGCGACGTGCGTCACACCGTGCTGCTGGGTCTCGACCACCAGCGCAGCAATACCAACTACCTCTCCATCTTCGGCACCGCACCGCCGACCAACGTCAACAACCCGATCTACGGTTTGCCGATCGAGCGTCCGGACCGTTCCACCGCGTTCTACGATTACGACCAGAAGACCTACCAGACCGGCCTTTACGCACAGGATCAGATGGTCCTCGACCATTGGCTCGTGACACTCGGCGGACGTGAGGACTGGGTGCACACCGGCACCAAGTTCTTCAACAAAGACGATGCTACCAACACCCAACGTGACAAGAACTTCAGCGGCAACGCGGCGATCAGCTATGTGTTTGACTCGGGTTTTGTGCCGTACCTTTCGTACACCGAGTCCTTCCAGCCCACCACCGGTGCATCGGCCTCGGCCACCGAATCGTTCAAACCCACCGAAGGCAATCAGTGGGAACTGGGCATCAAGTACCAACCACCCGGCAGCGACACCCTGCTGACCGCCGCAATCTACGACCTGACCCAGAAAAACGTATCGGTCACCACCAACGTTGGCGGCACGTCGATCACCAGCCAGACCGGCGAAGTCAAAGTCAAAGGCCTGGAGCTGGAGGCGGTTTCCGACGTCAACGAAAACCTCAAGCTCATCGCGGCGTACACCCTGGCCAAATCCGAAGTGCAAGATGGCGAGTTCAAGGGCAATCGCCTGCAACTGATGCCTAATCAACAGGCGTCGCTGTGGGCGGATTACACCTGGCACAACGGCGTGCTGGACGGCTTTGGCGTGGGTGCCGGTGCTCGCTACACCGGCAATACCTACGGCGATCAGGCCAACACCGAACTGGGCAAGGCGGATGCCTACACCGTATTCGATGCGGCCGTTCACTACGACCTCGGCCGTCTGGACAACAGCCTGAAAGGCGCGTCCCTGGCCTTGAACGCCACCAACGTGTTCGACAAGGATTACATCTCCACTTGTGACAGTTTTTACTGCTATTACGGCGACCAGCGCAGCGTCGTCGCCAGTGCAAGCTACAAGTGGTAATCGTCTGACCTGACATACCCCAACACCAGGCCGTCCTCTTCAGGACGGCTTTGGACTTTCTGAAGGCCTGGAAATGAAAAGTAAAACAATTCGCCGCTGGTCCTTCGTCCACACCTGGACCAGCCTGATTTGCACGGTTTTTTTGCTGATGCTGGCATTGACCGGACTGCCGTTAATCTTCCACCACGAGATCGATCACCTGCTGGGCGATGCCCCCGAATTGAAACAAATGCCGGCGGACACGCCATTGCTCGATTTGCAGCAGTTGGTGCTGGCGGCTGAAAAGCATCGTCCCGGTGAGGTCATGCAGTATTTCGGTTTTGATGAAGATGAGCCCAACGGCGCCTTTGCAATCATGGCCGCTACCGCGGGTGCCGAGCCGAACGCGTCTCACACTTTCATGCTCGACGCCCGCACTGGCGAAGCCCTGGAAATGCCCTCGGCCAACGGCGGTTTCATGATGGTCATGCTGCGCCTGCATGTGGACATGTTTGCCGGCCTGCCGGGCAAGTTGTTCCTGGCGTTCATGGGGCTGTTGTTTGTGGTCGCCATCATTTCCGGAGCGGTGCTGTATTTGCCGTTCATGCGCCGCTTGAAGTTCGCCACCGTACGCCAGGACAAATCCACCCGCCTGCGCTGGCTTGATCTGCACAACCTGATCGGTGTGGTCACCCTGACCTGGGCGCTGGTGGTGGGTGTGACAGGCGTTATCAGCGCCTGCGCCGACCTGCTGATTGCCGCCTGGCGCTATGAAAGCTTGAACGCGATGGTCGCACCGTACCGCGACGTGCCGCCCCTGACGCAACGCGCGCCAGCGACCCGTCTGTTTGACATCGCCAAGGAAGTTGCGCCGGACATGACGCCGGACTTCATCGCCTTCCCCGGTACGCGGTTTTCCAGCGAGCACCATTATGCGGTGTTCATGAAAGGCAACACCCACCTGACTTCGCACCTGCTGACACCGGTGCTGATCGACGCCAGCACTCTGCAAGTCACCGCCGTGGCGGAACGACCGTGGTACATGGACGTCATGGGYATGTCGCAACCCCTGCACTTCGGTGATTACGGCGGCATGCCGATGAGAATCCTGTGGGCGACCCTCGATGTGCTGACCATCATCGTGCTCGGCAGCGGGGTTTACCTGTGGGTGGTGCGGCGCAAAGCGGCAAAACCTGTGCTCGAACATGCCGAGGCTCAAGCATGAAGCCAAGGCAATCGAACTTCTGGAAGGTCTTTGGCACGCCCACGGTTATCGCCTTGCTCAGCGCCGCCGGGTTATTCGCGGCGCTGCTGGGTGATGGCGTGTGGGACGCCTTGAGCTGGCTTGGCCTGGGCGTTCCCGCCTTCTTTGCCCTGCGCGGCCTCCTGCAACGCCGCTGATCTATGTAGGAGTGAGACCGGCTTGCCGGCGATGACGGTAAAACATTCAAAGAGGTTGTTGGATGTGATGACCTCATCGTCGGAACGCCACCCGGAGCCGGCTCGCTCCCACAGGGTTTGGGTGAACTTGTCAGCTTGAGCTCCCGCATCAACGCGCTATGCTGCCCGACACTGCCACCGACCGAGATGTCGCCATGTCCGCTCCCAGCATGACCCTGTACCACAACGCTCTATCGCCCTTCGTTCGTAAAGTCATGGTGCTTCTGCATGAGACCGGTCAGACCGGCCGCGTGGCGCTGCAAGACTGTGTGCTCACGCCGGTCAGCCCCGATCAGTCACTCAACGAAGACAACCCGCTGGGCAAAATCCCCGCCTTGCGCCTGGCCGACGGCACCGTCATTCATGACAGCCGGGTGATCCTCGACTACCTCGATCACCAGCACGTCGGTAACCCGCTGATCCCGCGCGAAGGTTCGGCGCGCTGGCGGCGCCTGACCCTGGCCTCCCTTGCCGACGGGATCATGGACGCCTCGGTGATGGTTCGTTATGAAATGGTCCTGCGTGATCCGCAGAAGCATTGGGACGAATGGCTCGACGCCCAGCGCGACAAGATTCGCCGTGGGTTGGCGTTGCTGGAAAAAGATGCGATTGCCGAGCTGACCAGCCATTTCGATGTCGCAGCGATCAGCGTTGCCTGTGCGCTGGGTTACATCGATTTGCGCCATCCGGATCTGGAGTGGCGCGAGGCGAATCCGCAATTGGCGACGTGGTATTTCGAAGTCAGTCAGCGGCCTTCGATGTTGGCGACGATGCCCAAGGTTTAGATCTTCGCTGGAAACCGCTTGAATTCAGCAGTCGGGTTTTTCGGCGGTAAACCGTCGCGCCGGGTTCACCGCCGCACCGAACTCACGCAAGGCCTTGGCACCGATCAGCAGCGGATAATTGAAGCTGCTGCGGTCGGTCAGGTTGACCTCGACAGTGCGCTTGACGTTACCCAGGCACAGCTCCAGATCCACCACCGGGCGCTTGGTAGGTGCGATCACCTCGGCGTCTTCCTCGTCTTCTTCGGAGCGGGTCTTGATCTTGCTGATCCGCGCGACTTTGTGTTCGTAGAGCTTGTTGCTGGCGTCCTTGGTGGCGAGGCGGAAACGCACCCACTCTTCACCGTCGCGGGTGAAGGTCTCGATGTCTTTGGCCGACAGCGACGCGGTCAGGGCACCGGTGTCCATCTTGGCCTTGAGCACTTCACCGCCGATTTCCGGCAGCGCGATGTATTCATAACGCCCGTACAGCGTCGGCTCGGCAGCCAGAACCGGCAGGGCCACCAGGGAAAGCAGTGCAAAGATCGATTTCACGTAATGGGCATCCATAAGGAGTGGGCAGCGGGATTTTAGACCGTTGTCGAGTAGATCGCTCCCACGCTCYRGAGCGTGGGAGCGATCGTGTAAAAAACCCGCGCATCGACGCTTTGCGCGCCGAGCGCCGTTGAATCAAATGCCGGTGCCGGCGCCCCAGATCCCGCCCAGGCTTTCCAGCAAAGAACCGCCAACGCCTTGCTGACCGAGATATTGCAGCAGCACCGGGGCAAACTGGCCGATCATTCCGCCGTCCATCCCCAATGCGCTGAACGCATCGTTCAGGTCGTTGGTGTTCTTCACGTTGCCCAGGGCGTTGTCCAGACCGGCGGCTTTGCCGGACGAACCGAGTAAGCCCGCGAGGGCACCCAGCTCACCACCGCCCGACAAAATGTCGATGCCTGGTACGCTTTTGGCCAACTCGGAGTAATCGGTCGAACTCAATTGATTCTTGGCCAACCCGAGCATCGCCCCGGCGCCGCCAACGGCTTGTTCTGGCGTCACGTTCAATTCGGTCAGCGCACTCAGCAGATCGGCCGTCTGCGGGGTCGGCGCGGCCGCGGCGGCTGCGTTATCGCCCTTCATGCCGGAAATGGCATTGGCCGCATCGTTCAGGCTGAACTGAGCAAAGACCGGACTGGCCGCCAGACTCATCAGCGAAACCAGTACAAAACCGCGTGAAATCTTCATTCAGACATCCTCTTGCGCCATGAAAACCGCCCGTGAGCGGACGGGAAAACTGACGGTTTGACCCGGTATCTACTGCCTTGTTCCGAAGCGACACCTCCATATTTACCGTATTCGCGTTTATAAAACGTGAAATCTGGACGCTGCGCGTGCGGGCGTCGTTGAACTGGATGATCACATTTACCAGATCGTTTCCACGCGCTGCGTGGTAACGCCTCCTGTGGCGCTCCGTGTCACGCGGTGGGACGCAGAGCGTCCATAGCTGCAATCCCACGCAGAGGGTGGGAACGATCATAACTCCCAATAAAAACGGCGACCCGAAAGTCGCCGTTTTTTGCGTTGCTTGAAGAGTTACGCCGCGCTGAACAGTTTGTGCGGATCAATCACAAACTTCTTCGGCACGCCCGCATCAAACTCGCCATAACCGCGCGGCGCGTCATCCAGGCTGATGACTTCCACGCCAACAATGTCGGCAATATGAATGCGGTCCCACATGATCGCCTGCATCAATTGGCGGTTGTACTTCATCACCGGTGTCTGGCCAGTGTGGAAGCTGTGGGATTTGGCCCAGCCCAGACCGAAACGGATGCTCAGGCTGCCCATTTTCGCGGCGGCGTCCACAGCACCCGGGTCTTCAGTCACGTACAGGCCAGGGATACCGATTTTGCCGGCCACACGAACCACGCCCATCAGTGAGTTGAGCACGGTGGCAGGAGCCTCGTGTTTCACGCCGTCATGGCCATGACCGCGTGCTTCGAAGCCTACGGCGTCGACGGCGCAATCCACTTCCGGTTCGCCCAGCAACGCAGCGATTTGTTCGTGCAGCGGGGTGTCCAGGGACAGGTCGGCGATTTCGAAACCCTGCGCCTTGGCGTGCGCCAGGCGCACGGTGTTGACGTCACCGATGATCACCACTGCCGCACCCAACAGGCGAGCGGAAGCAGCTGCGGCGAGGCCGACCGGGCCGGCACCGGCGATGTATACGGTGCTGCCTGGGCCAACGCCAGCGGTCACTGCGCCGTGGTAACCGGTGGGCAGGATGTCGGAGAGGCAGGTCAGGTCGCGGATTTTTTCCATCGCACGATCGCGATCAGGCAGTTTCAGCAGGTTAAAGTCGGCGTACGGCACCATCGCGTATTCGGCCTGGCCGCCGGTCCAGTCGCCCATGTCGACATAACCGTAAGCACCACCCGGACGCGCCGGGTTAACGCTGAGGCAGACACCGGTGTGCATCTCTTTGCAGGAACGGCAGCGCCCGCAAGCGACGTTGAACGGTACGGACACCAGATCGCCGATTTGCAGGTTTTCGACGTCGCTGCCCTTCTCGATGACTTCGCCAGTAATTTCGTGGCCCAGCACCAGACCGGTCTGAGCGGTGGTACGGCCGCGCACCATGTGCTGGTCGGAACCACAGATATTGGTGGAAACCACACGCAGGATGACAGCGTGGTTAATCTTCCTGCCGCGCGGGTCCTGCATTTTTGGATAGTCGATTTTCTGTATTTCGACTTTGCCATTGCCGAGATACACCACACCACGATTGCCAGACATGCTTTCACCTCGCTGTTGTTTTTATGTAGCGGTCGCGTCGCCATGGAACGGCGGCGCGTTGATTGCTCGGGTTATTGCCTGTGTGTCTTGTGTTGTCTGTCAGGGCCTCTTCGCGAGCAAGCCCGCTCCCACATTGGATTTGTGCCGTTCACAAATTCTGTTTACGCCCACGATCAAATGTGGGAGCGGGCTTGCTCGCGAAAGCGATCTAAAGAACGACGGTTCTGTTCGCGTTCAAAAACACTCGCCTTTCAATGTGATAACCAACCGCCCGGGCCAGGGTCAGCCCTTCGATATCCCGCCCCTTGGCGATCAGATCTTCCGGGTAATGACTGTGGTCCACCGCCTCCACGCCCTGGGCGATGATCGGCCCTTCGTCCAGGTCGTTGTTGATGTAATGCGCCGTGGCGCCGACCAGTTTCACGCCCTTGTTGTAGGCCTGGTGATACGGCTTGGCACCCTTGAAACCGGGCAACAGGGAGTGATGGATATTGATCGCCTTGCCGTCGAGTTTGCGGCATAGCTCGGGCGACAGGACTTGCATATAACGCGCAAGGATCACCAGTTCGGCCCCGGACTCTTCAATCACCTGCCACACCTGACGCTCCTGCGACGGCTTGTCGTTCGGGTCGAGCGGGAAGTGGTAATACGGAATCTGGTGCCAGTCGGCCAGCGGCTTTAGATCCGGGTGATTGGAAACCACTGCGGCCACGTCCATCGACAACTGGCCAATGCGCTGGCGGTAAAGCAAATCGTTGAGGCAGTGATCGGCCTTGGAAACCATGATCACCACTTTTGGCCGGTAGTTCGGCGCGGTCAATTCGAAGATCATGCCGAAATTCGCACCACGCTCTTCGAGACCGGCACGGAAGGCTTGCT
>NZ_JBFULH010000115.1:0-11482 GCF_056400445.1 Pseudomonas sp. P5_B2
CATTTGTKGTTGTCACCGGCTAATGCCCGGGTTATCGCCGCAAAAATGGCCGCCGACCTGAGTACAGCGGATCCGGCAAATGCGGCGCGTTATCAGAGCAACCTCAAAGCGTTCGATGAACGACTGGACGCGCTGGACATGCGCTTGAAGGCTCGGTTGGCGGGGATCGCGGGCAAGCCGTACTTTGTGTTCCACGAAGCGTTCGACTATTTCGAAGACGCCTATGGCTTGAAACACGCCGGCGTATTCAGCGTTGCAGCCGAAGTCCAGCCCGGCGCCCAGCACGTCGCGGCGATGCGTACGCGGCTGCAGCAAGTCGGTAAAACGTGCGTGTTCAGTGAGCCGCCGTTGCGTCCGCGCCTGGCGGAAACGCTGGTATCGGGCTTGCCGGTGAAACTGGCGGAACTGGATGCGCTGGGCGGGTATACACCGGCGACTGCTCAAGGATATGAGCAGGTGCTGGAGAAGCTGGGGAATGATTTGGCGGGGTGTCTGGAGTCGTTGTAACCAACACAGAACCTATGTGGCGAGGGGGCTTGCCCCCGTTGGGCTGCGAAGCAGCCCCACAATAGGTCTGCTCAATAAATAGCCAAGCAGCGCTTCGCACTGCAACGGGGGCAAGCCCCCTCGCCACAGGCGAGCTTCCTCACCACAGGCAAGCTTCCTCACTTCAAATCAGAGGGCGAAAGGTAGCGGTGTGCTGACCTTCTGCCGCTGCGCCAACCGCAACTGAAACTCCATCGGGTCGTGAATCAACACGTCCTGCCCGGCAAAAGATTCTGCCGCGATCAACCGTGACAACCAAAACCGCACGCACGCCACGCGTAGCATCGTCGGCCACAGCTCGGCTTCAGCCGCGGTGAACGGACGCAACGTCGCATAAGCCCCCAGCAAGGCCCGTGCACGCGGCCCATCGAGCAATCCGTCGTCGTCCGAACACCAATCGTTCAAGGCAATCGCCACGTCGTAGAGCATCGGCCCGGAGCAGGCGTTGTAAAAGTCGATCAACCCGGTCAGGTGCGTGCCTTCGAACATAGCGTTATCGCGAAACAGGTCGGCATGGATATTGGCGCGCGGCAGCGCCAGGATTTTCACCTTCTGCTCGGCGATTTCATCCAGCGCCCGTTTCAGCAAATCACTTTGATCGGCATTCAGGTGGGAGAGAAACTGCGTGCCCTCCTCCAGCATCCAGTCCAGACCACGATCGGTTTTGCGCTTGATCATATTGGCCTGGGTGGCCAGGTGCAGGTGTGCAAGCAACTCGCCCACTTGCGCGCAATGCTGCGCGTTGGCTTGCTTGATGTGCTTGCCGGCCAGTCGCGGTTGCAGCAGCGCGGGTTTGCCGGCCAGTTCGCGCAAGGCAACGCCATCGGTGGTGCGCAGGGCGTAAGGCACTGGCAAGTCCGCCTCATGCAGGACATCGAGCAGTTCAATGAAGAACGACATTTCATCGACCGGGCCGCGCTCGACCAGGGTCAGGACGAATTCGCCCTGCTCCAGGCTGATAAAGAAATTGGTGTTTTCGCTACCGGCAGCTATCCCCTGGTAATCAAGCAGGCGGCCAAGGCCATAAGGGGCGAGAAAGGTTTCCAGCTCGGGCCGAGCCAGGGGGGTGAACACAGACATGGTTAAAACTGCCAGTACGGGCGCCGCTCGTGAGCCAGCGCCAATTGAAATTAAGAAACTACTTCCACTCAAAGATTTTCCACGCCGGAATCAGCATATCCGGCTGATCCGAACGGATGAAGTTTGCATCTGTACCATCGGCGCGTACCAGAAAATACGGCGGGGCGCCCTTCGGTGTGACCTTGATCGCATACAGGAAACCGTTTTGACGGTACTCCTGAATGACCTTGTCCCCTTCCGTGCGGATCGTAACTTCCGGTTCCGCTGTCGGCGCATCGTCCGCCGCCATGACGGCTAATGGAACAGTTGCAAACAAGCCAGCCAGCAACAGGCGATTTAGTGTGCGCATGATAACCTTGTCCCTTTGTCGTCAACGGTCCCGCTATTCTAGCGCCGGACCCGCCGAAAAGGTTGATCCTGCTCATGAGCCAAGCCCCCCTCGTCCTGGTGGACGGTTCTTCTTACCTGTACCGCGCCTTTCACGCGCTGCCACCGCTGACCACTTCCAAAGGCCTGCCGACCGGTGCGGTCAAGGGCGTGTTGAACATGCTCAAGAGTCTGCGCAAGCAGTACCCGGACAGTCCGTTCGCCGTGGTGTTCGACGCCAAGGGTGGGACATTTCGCGATGACATGTACGCCGAATACAAGGCCAACCGTCCGAGCATGCCCGACGACATGCGCGTGCAGATCGAGCCGCTGCACCAGAGCGTGATCGCCCTGGGCTTCCCGCTGCTGTGCGTCGAAGGCGTCGAGGCTGATGACGTGATTGGCACCCTGGCCCGCAGCAGTGCGGCGGCGGATCGCCCGGTGATCATCTCCACCGGCGACAAGGACATGGCGCAACTGGTCGACGGCCACATTACCTTGGTCAACACCATGACCGGTAGCAGCATGGACGTGGAAGGCGTGAAGGAGAAATTCGGCGTCGCTCCGGAGCAGATCATCGATTATCTGGCACTGATGGGCGACTCTTCCGACAACATCCCGGGCGTTCCGGGTATTGGCCCGAAGACCGCTTCCGGCCTGTTGGTGGGTGTCAATGGCGGCCTGACCGAACTGTATGCACAGCTCGACATCGTCCCGACCCTGCCGATTCGCGGCGCGAAAACCCTGCCGGCCAAGCTCGAAGAGCACAAGGAGATGGCATTCCTCTCCTACCAACTGGCAACCATCAAGATCGACGTGCCGCTGGACATTGGCCTCGATGACTTGCAAATGGGTAAACCGGATCACGACAAGCTCGCTGAGCTGTACACCTTGCTGGAGTTCAAGAGCTGGTTCGAAGACAACCAGCGCGACGCCAAACGCTCCGGCCAGGAAGTGACTGCGCCAGTGGTTGAAGAAGTGGTCGCCGAGACCGAACTCAAATACACAACAATCCTCACCCAGGCTGATTTCGACCTGTGGCTGAAGAAGCTCAATGACGCCAAGCTGATCGCCTTCGATACCGAAACCACCGGTATTGATGCGCAGCAGGCACAACTGGTCGGCCTGTCTTTCGCTGTCCAAGCCAACGAAGCGGCCTACATCCCGCTGACCCATTCCTACATGGGCGTGCCGGATCAGCTGGACCGCGATACTGTGCTTCGCGCACTGAAACCGATTCTGGAAGATCCGAACAAGCTCAAGGTTGGCCAGCACGCCAAATTCGACATGAACATCCTGGCGAATTGCGCCATCGGCGGTGATCAGAGTTGCGGCATCACCGTACGGGGCATCGCTTTCGACACCATGCTCGAATCCTACGTGCTGGACTCTACTGCGACCCGCCACGACATGGACAGCCTGGCGCTCAAGTACCTGAATCACACCACCACCAGTTTTCAGGACATCGCAGGCAAAGGTGCCAAGCAGCTGACGTTCGACCAGATTTCGCTGGAACTGGCCGGGCCGTACGCGGCTGAAGACGCCGACGTGACCCTGCGCCTGCATCAAACGTTGCAGGAAAAGCTCAATGCCATTCCGAGCCTGAGCAAAGTCCTCAGCGAAATCGAAATGCCGCTGGTGCCGGTGCTGGCGCGGATTGAACGCCAGGGTGCGTTGGTCGACGCCAATCTGCTGGGCATCCAGAGCGTGGAACTGGGCGAAAAGATGGTCGCTCTTGAGCGTGAGGCGTTCGCCATCGCCGGCGAAGAATTCAACCTCGGCTCGCCCAAGCAATTGGGCGTGATCTTGTACGAAAAACTCGGCCTGCCCGTCCTGAGCAAAACGGCCAAGGGCCAGGCCTCCACCGCCGAAGCCGTACTGGCGGAACTGGCCGAGCAGGATTTCCCGCTGCCCAAAGTGCTGATGCAGTACCGCTCGATGAGCAAGCTGAAAAGCACCTACACCGACCGCCTGCCGGAACAGATCAACCCGCGCACCGGCCGGATTCACACTTCCTATCATCAGGCCGTGGCGGCGACCGGGCGTTTGTCGTCCAGCGATCCGAACCTGCAGAACATTCCGATCCGCACCGCCGAAGGGCGTCGCATTCGTCAGGCGTTTGTGGCACCCACAGGTTACAAATTACTGGCGGCGGACTACTCGCAGATCGAACTGCGGATCATGGCCCATCTGGCCAAGGACGAAGGGTTATTGCATGCCTTCCGCAATGATCTGGACGTGCATAAAGCCACGGCAGCCGAAGTTTTCGGCGTTGAACTGGCGGATGTGACCACTGATCAGCGTCGTAGCGCCAAGGCGATCAACTTCGGTTTGATCTACGGCATGAGCGCTTTCGGCCTGGCCAAGCAGATCGGTGTGGATCGCAAGCAATCTCAGGCGTACATCGACCGCTATTTCGCCCGTTACCCAGGCGTGCTGCAATACATGGAGCGCACTCGCGCCCAGGCGGCCGAGCAAGGTTTTGTCGAGACAATCTTCGGTCGCCGTCTTTACCTGCCGGAAATAAACGCGAAAAACCCGGCCCTGCGCAAAGGCGCCGAGCGCACGGCGATCAATGCACCGATGCAAGGCACGGCGGCGGATATCATCAAAAAAGCGATGGTGGCCGTGGATAACTGGCTGACTTCGTCCGGCCTCGACGCCAAAGTCATCTTGCAGGTGCACGATGAATTGGTGCTTGAGGTGCGTGAGGATTTGGTCGATCAGGTTCGCGAGGAGATTCGTATCCACATGAGCGATGCGGCGAAGCTGGATGTGCCGCTTTTGGTAGAGGTCGGGGTTGGAAATAACTGGGATGAGGCTCACTGAGCCGTCTGATCAGGCGTTTTCTGCTGCGGCATAGCGCCGCAGCAGAAAGCGCGGAGCGCTTTATATCGAAAAATGCCTGGGCTTATTTCCAATCTATTTGGAACTTCTTCGGAACTAAACCCGTCAACTGCCACTCAGAGTTACTGAATGGCTGGTGAAGCCCTTCGATGCTCCTATGTTGTGTTAAGTGTTGGCAGATAATCTGGACCCCGCCCTAGCGGTCCGGAACTTGAGCCCCGGAACTTCCCCCTCCCCATAGAAGTCCGGGGTTTTTTTTGCCTGCCATTTGGCCTCAGATGCCTTACTCGGCAGCTTCAGCACCCTTGTCCGCCAGCTCCATCCAGCCCGCCAGTACAGTGTAGGCGTCTTCCAGGCCCAAGCGTTTTGGCGCGGAGAACAGCTGAATACTGATCGCATCCCCCCAGCCTTTACGGATATCGGCCTGAACTTTGAGCAGGACGTTTTTCGCCGCACCGTATGTCAGCTTGTCGGCCTTGGTCAGCAAAATATGCATCGGCATGCCGCTGGCGACGGCCCAATCAAGCATCAACAAGTCGAAGTCGGTCATTGGATGACGGATGTCCATCATCAAAATCAGACCTTTCAAACTCTCGCGACCACCCAGATACGCTTCCAGGTGACGCTGCCAGTGCAGCTTCAACGGGATAGGTACTTTTGCGTAACCGTAGCCCGGAAGGTCGACCAGACGGCGATCATCGTCTAGCTTGAAGAAGTTCAAGAGCTGCGTGCGCCCCGGAGTTTTCGAGGTGCGCGCAAGACTGGCGTGCGTCAGGGTGTTCAGCGCACTGGACTTGCCGGCGTTGGAACGGCCGGCGAAGGCCACTTCAAAGCCTTCATCGTCCGGGCATTGATCGACTTTGGCAGCGCTGAGCATGAAGGTGGACTGTTGGCACAGGCCGAGGATGGGATTCTTGAGTTGCATGGGATTTCCGATGTGGGCGGCGCCGGGAATGGACGCGGCAAGCGGTGTCGTTTCCGTTTCAGTGACGCCAGTATATAATGCCGCAGATTTTGTGTGCGCTTTGTCCCAGCGTAGGATGAAGATCACGAGAGCGATTGACCTTGATTGCGCACTAGAACGCAACATGCTCTCAACCCTGAAAAGGTCGTTTTATGACGAAATGGCTGCTAGCTGCCGGTGTCTTGATGCCGCTTTACAGCGCTCAGGCTACACAGGATCCGGAAGCTGTGTACAACCGTGTTTGTGGTGCCTGTCATTCCGGCCAACTACCCATGGCCCCTCAAAAAGGCGATCAGGAAGCTTGGACGCCGAGGTTGGCGAAAGGTATGGAGACGCTGGTGCAACACGTGACCCAGGGTTTCAAGGCGATRCCGCCGCGTGGTTTGTGCATGGACTGCAGTGCCGAGGATTACCAGGCAATCATCCAGTGGATGAGCGAGTGATTCCGGTCCATAACTCTTTAACCCTTAGCCGTAGTTGGATTAGCTGATGAACAAATTGATCGTGAGTCTGCTGTTGACCGTGGGGATCTCCGGCATTGCCCATGCTGCAGGTGAGCCAGTAAAACCTGGTGACGCCGCCGCAGGCCAGGCAAAAGCCGCAGTATGTGGCGCCTGTCATGGCCCGGATGGCAACAGCATGGCGCCTAACTTTCCGAAACTGGCGGGTCAGGGTGAACGCTACCTGACCAAGCAACTGCACGACATCAAGTCGGGCAAGCGCACCGTTCTGGAAATGACCGGCCTGCTGACCAACCTGAGCGACCAGGATCTCGCCGATATCGCGGCCTACTTCGCCAAACAGCCCGGCAGTGTTGGTGCCGCCGACCCTAAAATCGTGGCTCGCGGTGAAGCTCTGTTCCGTGGCGGCGACTTGGCCAAGGGCCTGCCAGCCTGCACCGGTTGCCATTCACCAAATGGCGCAGGTAACGTCGCTGCCGGCTTCCCGCACCTGGGCGGCCAGCACGCTCAATACGTCGCCAAGCAACTGACCGATTTCCGCAAGGAAGAAGGTGGACGCACCAACGATGGTGATGCCAAAACCATGCAGACCATCGCTAAACGACTGAGCGACGAAGATATCGCGGCCGTGTCCAGTTACATCCAAGGCCTGCACTAAGGCCGGTTGATTGAGCGTTGCGAGCGATGAACATCTCTTGCAGCGTTAACGCTCGATTAATCCGTCGCAGCAAGTATAAAAAGGGTGGCTTAGGCCGCCCTTTTTTGTGGCCGCTGCCGTTACACTACAGAACTCAAGCCCGCCAGGACCTGTCCAAAAACAGGTCGCGCGAGGCGACCAAAATTGTCCAGGAGTAAAGCATGCGTAATCTGATCATCAGCGCCGCATTCGTCGCTGCCAGCCTGTTCGGCATGACTGCCCAAGCCGCCGAAGCCCCCGCCGCCCCTTATGTGGAACTGACCAATCCGGTTCCGGTCGCCGTGCCTGGCAAGATCGAAGTCGTGGAACTGTTCTGGTATGGCTGCCCGCACTGCTACGCGTTCGAACCGGTGATCAATCCTTGGGTCGAGAAGCTGCCTTCCGACGTGAACTTCGTGCGCATTCCAGCGATGTTCGGCGGCCCTTGGGACGCACACGGCCAACTGTTCCTGACCCTTGAAGCCATGGGTGTCGAGCACCAGGTTCACACGGCTGTTTTCGAAGCGATCCAGAAAGAACACAAGAAGTTGGTCACTCCAGAAGAAATGGCAGAGTTCCTGGCCACTCAGGGCGTCGACAAGGACAAGTTCCTGGCCACCTTCAACTCCTTCGCCATCAAAGGCCAGATCAACAAAGCCAAAGAACTTGCAAAGAAATATGAAATCTCTGGCGTACCGACCATGATCGTCAACGGTAAATATCGCTTTGACGTGGGTTCTGCCGGCGGTGCCGAGCAAGCCCTGAAACTGGCCGATACACTGGTCGACAAAGAGCGAGCGGCTAGCAAGGCTGCCGCCAACTAAGCGAAGCGACTGCCATGCGCCGCTGGGGAACTGAACGCGTTGTTGGCCTGCATGATCCACGGGTCAACGAACATCACCTGGAGTCGACGGGCTTGCCCGCAGACAGTCGTTTGCGCTTGCTCAGTTTTAATATCCAGGTCGGCATCAGCACCGAGCGGTATCGGCACTATCTGACCCGAGGCTGGCAACACTTGTTGCCCCACACCGGGCGTGCCGACAATCTGCAAAAAATCGGCAACCTGCTGGGCGACTTCGATCTGGTCGCCTTGCAGGAAGCCGATGGCGGAAGCCTGCGGTCAGGCTACGTCAATCAGGTCGAACACCTGGCGCAACTTGGCGCCTTCCCCTACTGGTATCAACAGCTCAATCGCAACCTCGGACGTCTCGGGCAGCACAGCAATGGCGTGCTCAGCCGTTTGCGCCCGTGGGCCATCGAAGATCACCCTCTGCCGGGCCCCAAGGGGCGCGGAGCGATTCTGGTGCGCTTCGGCGAGGGTCCGGAGGCGTTAGTGGTGGTCATGATGCATCTGGCGCTGGGCGCTCGCGTGCGCAGCCTGCAACTGGCTTACATCCGCGAGTTGATCGGCGGTTATAAACACCAGGTGCTGATGGGCGATATGAATACACATGCCAGTGACTTGCTGCAAAACTCCCCATTGCGTGACCTCGGCTTGCTCGCACCACAATTGGAAGCGACCTTCCCCAGTTGGCGCCCACAACGCTGCTTGGACCATATTCTGCTCAGCCCTACGCTGACCCTTGAAAAGGTCCAGGTCCTGGCACAACCAATTTCCGATCACCTGCCGGTCGCGGTAGAGATTCGTCTGCCGGGTTCGCTCACGGCGGATGCATTACCCGCGTTGAGCCCTGCCCCACGCGGACCCCATGAATGAGCGACGAAGCACAGCGCTGGAAAGAGAAATACCTCAAAAGCGTCGAACAACAGGAAAAACTTGAACGTCGTTGGGATGCCCGGCTCGACTTGCTGCGCCGTGGGCTGGTGCGTAGCACGCTGGCTGCGGAGGGCACTGACCAAGCCGTCGACCAATGCATGAAAGAGATGCGCGACGTCGTGCGCACCGATGACATGGATGCCGGCTTGGCCGCTCTGCTGCCGCGACTCGAAAAAGCCGTGCTCGATTCCGAGAAGCGCCGGGAAACCCGAATCATTCAGACCGGCGCCGCACTGACTGCGTTGGTCGCGCAACTGCAATCATTGCCGTTGCCCCGGGACGTGAGTCGACCACTCAAGAATTTTGCCAAAAACCTCGAAGAACGAGTCAGTCAGGCCCGCGAAATCCCGTTAATGCTCAGCGAACTGAGCGGCCTGCAAGGAAAAGCCCTGAGCCTGCTGGAAAACCCGGCCGAACCTGACCGACCCGGCTTTCTACAGCGACTGTTCGGCAACCGCGAAGCTGATGAGGAAGTGCCTCAGGTCGCGGCTCCTGCCGTTCACACAACGACTGCACAGCCTGTGGAACCGACTGCCGAGATTGCGCATGTCGATCACGCCTCGAATGAAGTAGTCGCGATCGCTCCGCTCGCCCTTGAGGCAGTCGCTGCTTGCCTGCCAACTCCAGAGCCACAAACAGCGTCGGACAATGAACACCAGGAAGAGCCCAGCCTTCCCTTCCTCGCTCCCGTCACTCCGATTCAAGCGCTTATCATTCCTGATGAGCTGGCCCCGACCTTCACGACAATCGATCCGGAGCACAGCGACCCTGAGCGCTTTCTCTACGCCTTGCCCGACTCACCGGAGCCGTCCTATAGCTCGGTTGCCAAACACATCGAAGACACCCTGCTGGGCCTGCTTGACGATCTGACTTTACCGGAACGTCACCGACCACAAGCCGAAGCGATGCGCGATCGCCTTCATAATGGTTTGAACTGGTATGAGTTGATTCCGATTCTCGACGATCTAGCGACTTTGATGCTGGCGATAAACGACAGCGGCCAGCACGAATTCGAAGCCTATTTACAGCAACTCAATGAACGCCTGGAGTCTTTCCAGAGTAATTTGCAGGCCGCGAGCGAAGGCCACGCCGACAGCCGCTCTGCGGCGCGCCAGATGGATACGCAGATGCGTGAACAGGTCGACGGCTTACACAGCAGCATGCAGGATGCGTCGGACCTGGACGACCTCAAGCTCATTCTGGAGAACCATCTTGAAGGCTTGCTCGGCACCATGGATCGCCACCAGAAGCAGCGCGACGAGCGGGAACAAGCGGCTGCCGCACGATTAAACAGTCTGGCTGAACGGTTGGCACACATGGAGCAGGAAGCGCTGGGTTACCGTGAACACCTTGAAGAGCAACGCCAGAAAGCACTGATCGATCCGCTCACCGGCCTGCCTAATCGAGCGGCCTGGAGCGAGCGCCTGAATCACGAAGTCGGCCAATGGCAGCGGCATGGCAATTCCCTGGTGCTGGCCATGCTGGATCTCGATCACTTCAAACGTATTAACGATAACTATGGCCACTTGGCAGGCGACAAGGTGCTGAAGATCATCGCCAACGTGCTGCGCAAGCGTCTGCGCGGCACCGATTTCATCGCGCGATTTGGTGGCGAGGAGTTTGTGCTCCTGATGCCCGGCACGGCGCCAGCAGTCGGTGCAAAACTACTGGAAACCCTGCGCGCCTCGATAGAGGCTTGCCCTTTTCACTTCAAAGGTGAGCCCGTAACCATCACTATTTCCATCGGCCATACGGCGCTAAAACCCGGCGAACATAGCGATGTTGCACTCAAAAGAGCCGATCAGGCGCTGTATCGCGCCAAAACCGCCGAGCGCAATCGGGTGGAGGCCGGCTGACGGCCATTTTGTTCCATTTTGTTTAAAACAGCGCATTTGCCGTCGGCACTCAAAACAGTACGTTACACTGTTGCATTACTGTCTTGTGCATACAGCTCCCTGCCATGAAATATCTTGCTCTCATTGCGTCTCTACTGCTGTTGGCCGGTTGTGCCAGCGGCCCCCGTATTGACACCAGCCATCCATCGACCAATTACGACAGTCGCATCCAGTTTGTGGTGTTGCATTACACCAACGCCTCGCTGGAGCGCTCATTACAGTTGCTTACCCATGGCGAAGTCAGCAGCCATTACCTGATTGGCGACGACAAGGGCGCCACCATCTATAAGCTGATGGACGAGAATTTTCGCTCCTGGCATGCGGGCGAAAGCCAATGGCAAGGCAGGACCTGGCTGAACTCGAGTTCCATCGGTATCGAAATCGTCAACCCAGGCTTCAAAGACACGCCTACGGGACGCGTCTGGTACCCCTACAGTGAGGATCAAGTGCAATCGTTGATCGTCCTGCTCAAAGACATCAGCAAGCGTTACAACATCCATCCTCGCTCGATCATCGGCCATAGTGACATCGCGCCACTGCGCAAGCTCGACCCAGGTCCGCTGTTCCCCTGGAAACGCCTCGCCACCGAAGGCATAGGGGTCTGGCCGAACGAGCAAGCCGTGGCGCGCCAGCAAGCCCAGTTCGCGGCGCAATTGCCGAGCATCAGCTGGTTTCAGGGACAACTGGCCAAACTGGGTTATGAAACGCCACAAACCGGTGCACTGGACGTAGCGACGCGTCATGTGTTGGCGGCTTTTCAGATGCACTTCCGCCCTTCCCGCTTCGACGGCACGCCGGACGCTGAATCGGCTGCGCTCCTGCAAGTTCTGAATCAGACAAATTAATGGCGCTCGTCCGACGGTAAGGGCT
>NZ_JBFULH010000116.1:0-11436 GCF_056400445.1 Pseudomonas sp. P5_B2
GCAGCCTCGCAGGCTCGGCAGCTGCTACAGGTCCATCAAACTTAGCCAATCCACATGCAACAAGCGAGGTTGGCGCGATATGCAGGTTCATTGGCAAGGATCGCAGCCATGGATCGATTGTCCGGTTTTGGGGGGCGGAACAGACTTGTTCCATCAGCGCCGCCACGGCGTTCCCCGCGAGGACAGCACCATGAGCAGCAACATTGCCGGCATCAACATCCCCGACAGCGCATTGGCCAAGGCCACCACCGAATACATCCGCGACGTCGAATCCGACTTGCTGTATCACCACTCGCGCCGGGTGTTTTTGTTCGGTGCCTTGAGCGGTGAACGCAAGCAACTCACTTACAACCCGGAGTTGTTGTACGTCGGTGCGATGTTCCATGACCTCGGCCTGGTGGAAGGTCATCGCAGCGCTGACGAACGTTTTGAAGTCGACAGCGCCAATGCCGCCAAAGCGTTCCTCAAGCCTTACGGGCTGAACGACGACGATATCGAACAGGTCTGGTTGTCGATTGCGCTGCACACCACGCCGGGCGTGCCGCAACACCTGCGCCCTAACGTGGCGCTGGTGACGGCTGGTGTTGAAATGGATGTGCTGGGCATCGACTACGCGGCGTTTTCCACCGTGCAGCGTGAGGCGGTGGTGCATGCGCACCCACGAGGTGAAGGGTTCAAGGAGTGCATCCTGTGTGCGTTCGCCAATGGCTTCAAGCACAAGCCTGATACCACGTTCGGCACAGTGAATGCGGATGTGCTGGTCGACAGCGATGCAGGGTTCAAGCCGATGAACTTCGTCCAGATCATCCGCCAATCCCCTTGGGGGTCGTAAAACAACTGTCCTGATCGTTCCTACGCTCTGCGTGGGAATGCAGCACGGGACGCTCCGCGTCCCATCCAGAGCCGAACGCGGAGCGTCCGAGCAAGCATTCCCACGCGGAGCGTGGGAACGATCAAACCCTGCATCAAGCTCAGGCCGCTTCCGGCGCCTGCGCGCGGCGTACGTCCGGTTGTTTCCAGGAGTCGGCAGCGCTTTCTTCGATGGCTTGCTGAATCGCACGCTTACGGCTTTCTTCGGCGCGGCGGCTGAAGAACCAGACCAGGAAGGTCACGATCGACACCGCCAGCAGAATCAGGCTGGCCACGGCGTTGATTTCAGGCTTCACGCCCAGGCGCACCGCCGAGAACACTTCCATCGGCAAGGTGGTCGAACCCGGCCCCGACACGAAGCTCGCCAGCACCAGGTCATCCAGCGACAGGGCAAACGACATCATGCCGCCCGCCGCCAACGATGGCGCGATCATCGGGATGGTGATCAGGAAGAACACCTTCCACGGCCGGGCACCGAGGTCCATGGCTGCCTCTTCGATGGACAAATCAAGCTCACGCAAACGAGCCGACACCACCACCGCCACATACGCCGCACAGAAGGTCGTGTGCGCGATCCAGATGGTGATGATGCCGCGTTCCTGTGGCCAGCCAATCATCTGCGCCATGGCCACGAACAGCAGCAACAGCGACAGACCGGTGATTACTTCCGGCATCACCAACGGCGCGGTCACCAGGCCACCGAACAGCGTGCGACCCTTGAAGTGCGTGATACGGGTCAGCACAAACGCCGCCAGCGTACCAAGCGCGACCGCTGCAATCGCCGTGTAGCAGGCGATTTCCAGCGAGCGCACCACCGAGCCCATCAGTTGCGTGTTGTCGAGCAGGCCGACGTACCACTTGATTGACCAGCCGCCCCACACCGTCACCAGCTTCGAGGCGTTGAACGAGTAGATCACCAGGATCAGCATCGGGGCGTAGATAAACATCAAACCGAATACCAGCATCAGGCTGGAGAATCTGAAGCGCTTCATTCTTTGCCCTCCATTTCTTTGGCCTGACTACGGTTGAACAGGATGATCGGCACAATCAGGATCGCCAGCATCACCACCGCCAGGGCAGACGCCACCGGCCAGTCACGGTTGTTGAAGAACTCTTGCCACAGCACTTTACCGATCATCAGGGTTTCCGGACCGCCAAGCAGTTCCGGGATCACGAACTCGCCCACCACCGGAATGAACACCAGCATGCAGCCTGCGATGATGCCGTTCTTGGACAGCGGAATGGTGATCTTCCAGAAGCTGTTGAAGGTACTTGAACCGAGGTCCGAGGCAGCTTCCAACAGGCTGTGATCGTGCTTCACCAAATTGGCGTAGAGCGGCAGGATCATGAACGGCAGATAGGAGTAAACAACACCAATATAGACCGCGAGGTTGGTGTTGAGGATCTGCAGCGGCTCGTCAATCCAGCCCATGCTCATCAGGAAACCGTTGAGCAGGCCGTTGTTGCTGAGGATGCCCATCCACGCGTACACGCGGATCAGGATCGCGGTCCAGGTCGGCATCATGATCAGCAGCACCAGCACCGTTTGCATCTCTTTACGGGCACTGGCGATGGCGTAGGCCATCGGGTAGCCGATCAACAGGCAAAGCACGGTGCTGATCAGCGCCATCTTCAACGAGCCGAGGTAGGCGGCGATATACAACTCGTCGTCGCCAAGCATCGCGTAGTTGGCGAGGTTGAGCAGCACCTGCAATTTCTGTTCGGCGTAGCTGTAGATTTCGGTGTACGGCGGAATGGCCACGTCGGCTTCGGCGAAGCTGATCTTCAAGACGATGAAGAACGGCAACATGAAAAACATGAACAGCCAGATGAACGGAACTCCGATGACCAGCTGGCGGCCACTGGGAATTATTCGATTGAGCCGGCGTTTGAATTTGCGCATGTTCATGAGCGAAGTACCACACCGCTGTCGTCTTCCCAATACACGTAAACCTGGTCACCCCAGGTTGGACGCTGACCGCGGCGCTCGGCGTTGGCGACAAACGACTGGACGATCTTCCCGCTCGGCRGTTCAACGTAGAACACCGAGTGACCGCCGAGGTAGGCAATGTCGTGCACCTTGCCGCTGGACCAGTTGTATTCGCAGGTCGGCTGGATCGGCGTCACCAGCAGTTTTTCCGGACGGATCGCGTAGGTCACGGATTTGTCCTGCACCGAGGTGCTGATGCCGTGGCCCACATAGATCTGGCGGTCCAGGTCCTTGCAGGTGATGGTGGCGTGGCCTTCGGCGTCGTCGATCACTTCACCGTCGAAGATGTTGACGTTGCCGATGAACTCGCAGACCAGACGGCTGGTCGGGGTTTCGTAGATGTCGATCGGGCTGCCGATCTGGGCGATCCAGCCCAGGTGCATGATCGCGATGCGCTCGGCCATGGTCATGGCCTCTTCCTGGTCGTGGGTCACCATGACGCAGGTTACGCCGACGCGCTCGATGATCTCGACCAGCTCAAGTTGCATCTGCGAGCGCAGCTTTTTGTCCAAGGCGCCCATAGGTTCATCGAGCAACAACAGCTTCGGTCGCTTGGCCAGCGAACGCGCCAGTGCCACACGTTGACGCTGGCCACCGGACAACTGATGCGGCTTGCGCTTGGCGAATTGCGTCATCTGAACCAGCTTGAGCATGTCCGCTACACGGGCATCGACTTCAGCGGCAGGGATTTTGTCCTGCTTGAGCCCGAACGCGATGTTCTGCGCCACGGTCATGTGAGGGAACAAGGCGTAGGACTGGAACATCATGTTGATCGGCCGCTCGTACGGCGGCATGTCGGTGATGTCGACGCCGTCGAGGAAAATCCGCCCTTCAGTCGGTCGTTCGAAGCCGGCGAGCATCCGCAGCAACGTGGATTTGCCCGATCCCGAGCCGCCGAGCAGGGCGAAAATTTCGCCTTTCTTGATCTCCAGGGACACATCGTCCACGGCAATCGTCTCGTCGAACTTCTTCGTGACCCGGTCGATTTTGACCAGCACCTGTTTCGGTGTCTGGTCGCCCTCGAGGGCTTTCTTATAGGCGCCGGAGGCAACTGCCATTTACGAAACTCCCAGAAAAAAAGGGTGCAGTTCGCTCAAGGTGAGCCAACTTTGGATAATTTGAGCCCTGAAGCTATTTACCCGACTTGACCTTGGTCCAGCTGCGGGTCATCAAACGTTGAATGTTTGGTGGTAACTCGATCGACACGTAAGTCTTGTCGAGGACGGCTTGCGGTGGATAGACCGACTCGTCGGTGCGGATGGACTGCTCCATCAGTTTGTCCGAGCCAGGGTTGGGGTTCGCATAGCCAACAGAATCGCTGACCTGTGCGATCACCTCGGGTTTCAACAAATAGTTGATGAAGGCGTGGGCCTCTTTGACGTTGGCCGAATCCTTGGGAATCGCCAGCATGTCGAACCACAGCGCGCCGCCCTCTTTGGGAATGGTGTAGGCAACGTTTATGCCTTTGCCGGCTTCTTCCGCCCGGGCCTTGGCCTGGAACATGTCGCCGGAGAAACCGATGGCGATGCAGATGTCGCCGTTGGCCAGGTCCGCGATGTACTTGGACGAATGGAAGTACGTCACGTAAGGCCGCACCGCCAGCAACTTGGCTTCAGCTTTTTTGTAATCTTCGGGGTTAGTGCTGTTGGCGTTCAGGCCCATGTAGTTAAGGACCGTCGGCATCATTTCATCGGCGGAATCGAGGAACGCTACGCCGCAGCTTTGGAGCTTCTTGATGTTCTCCGGCTCAAACAGCACGCTCCATGAATCGATCGAATCGACACCCAGTACCGCCTTGATCTTGTCGACGTTGTAACCGATGCCGTTAGTGCCCCACAGGTAGGGAACAGCGTAAAGGTTACCCGGATCGTTTTGCTCCAGACGCTTGAGCAGCACCGGATCCAGGTTGGAATAGTTAGTCAGCTTCGACTTGTCGAGCTTCTGGAAAGCGCCCGCCTTGATCTGCTTGCCGAGGAAGTGATTGGACGGCACGACCACGTCGTAACCGGTACGCCCGGCCAGCAACTTGCCTTCCAGGGTTTCGTTGGAATCGAAGACGTCATAAACCGGCTTGATGCCGGTCTCTTTCTGGAAGTCCGCCAGGGTGGTCGGACCGATGTAATCCGACCAATTATAAATATGCACAGTACCGGCGGCCTGGACACTAACGGCAAGCGTCAGCCCGGCGCCAATCAGCACGGCATTGCGAAACAAAGAAGAAATTGGCAAGTGGAGGTCCTCTAAAATGAGTTGGGCTCAAGCTGGCCCGCGTTACATGACAGCCATGGCTGCCCGGCAACAAAACCGGCGCGCAACTTACCCGCGAAAAACCGTTCCAGYAAAACTTTTATGCAGATCTGTAGCAGCTGCCGCAGGCGGCGTTCAACCAGGAAGTAGTTGTGCTGTTGAAAAAGCGGAGGTCCTTCGGACCTCAACGCAGCCTTCGGCAGCTGCTACAGGGTTTTACTTACTTACCGGACTTGATCTTGGTCCAGCTGCGCGTCAGCAGCCGCTGGGTCGCGGCCGGCAAGTCGGCAATCGCGTACAGCTTGACCAGCACGTCCGCCGGCGGATAGACGCCTGGATCGCTGGTAATGTCTTTATCAACCAGTGCGGTGGCCGCCGCGTTACCGTTCGGGAAGCGTACGGCGTTGGTGATTTCCGCCATGATTTCCGGCTTCATCAGGAAGTTCATGAACTTGTAGGCGCCTTCGACGTTTTCGGCATCTTTAGGCATGGCAACCATGTCATAGAAGCTGCCCGCACCTTCTTTCGGAATGTTGTAGCTGACTTTCACCTTGTCACCGGCTTCAGCCGCGCGGGACTTGGCCTGGTAAATGTCACCCGAATAACCCACGGCTACGCAGATGTTGCCGTTGGCCAGGTCAGAGATGTACTTGGACGAATGGAAGTAAGTGATCGAAGGGCGGACCTTCATGATCAGCGCTTCGGCTTTCTCGATGTCTTCTTTCTTCTGGCTGTCGGTTGGCAGGCCCAGGTAGTGCAATGCCACCGGAATCATCTCGGTTGGCGAGTCCAGCAAGCTGATACCGCACGACTTCAACTTGGCAGCGTTTTCAGGTTTGAAGATCAGATCCCAGGAGTCGGTCGGTGCGTCGGCCCCTAGTGCAGCCTTGACCTTCTCGGCGTTGAAACCGATGCCGATCGAGCCCCACATGTACGGGAAGGCGTGTTCGTTGCCCGGGTCGCTCACCGATACCGCTTTGAGCAGCTCAGGGTTCAGGTTTTTCCAGTTAGGCAACTTGGACCTGTCCAGTTTCTGGTATACGCCGGCCTTGATTTGCTTGGCCAGGAAGTTGTTCGACGGCACGACGATGTCGTAACCGGACTTGCCTGCCAGCAACTTGGCTTCCAGGGTTTCGTTACTGTCGAAGACGTCGTAGACCACTTTGATGCCCGACTCGTCTTCGAACTTCTTCACGGTGTCCGGTGCGATGTAATCGGACCAGTTGTACACATGAAGAACCTTGTCGTCCGCCTGAACTGCACCCGCCATCACGCCCATCAGGGACATGGCGAGAAGGGTCTTGCCAGCTATCTTCATACCTAATGCCTTCATCGGTAATGCTCCAATTTTTTCTTTTTAACCACGTGCTCAGCAGCCTTTACTGGGCATCTGAAACAACCGGTAGTCTGGCAAGATCCAAGGCAGGCTTTCAAGGAAAGACCCCTCCTTTGTTTGCTCTGAGCGAAATGTAACGTCACACCCGCTCAGAGCCTAGCACTTAGCCCTGCAGCGCACTCAGGGTCAGGTCCAGGCACTTGCGTGCCTTGGCCACCAACTCATCGATTTCAGCCGGTGTAATCACCAGTGGCGGAGCAATGATCATGGTGTCGCCCACGGCGCGCATGATCAGGCCATTTTCGAAGCAGAACGTGCGGCAAATCATGCCAGCGCCCTTGCCTTCGTAACGTGTGCGAGTGGCTTTGTCCTGAACCAGTTCAATGGCCCCCAACAGACCGACCCCGCGCACTTCCCCCACCAGCGGGTGATCGTTCAGTTCCCGTAGACGCTTTTGCAAATAGGGTGCCGTTTCTGCTTGCACGCGCTCGATAATTTTTTCTTCGCGCAGGATGCGGATGTTTTCCAGCGCCACCGCTGCGGCCACCGGGTGACCGGAGTACGTGAAACCGTGGTTGAAATCGCCGCCTTCGTTCAGCACCTCGACCACTTCGTCACGCACGATCAGCCCACCCATGGGGATGTAGCCGGAGGTCAGGCCTTTGGCGATGGTCATCATGTCGGGCTTGAGGTCGTAGTAATCGGTACCGAACCACTCACCGGTGCGGCCAAAGCCACAAATCACTTCGTCCGCCACGAACAAAATGTCGTACTTGGCGAGGATTTCCTTGATGCGCGGCCAGTAGGTGTCTGGCGGGATAATCACGCCGCCGGCACCCTGGATCGGTTCGGCAATAAAGGCTCCGACGTTGTCCACGCCGACTTCCAGAATTTTCTCTTCCAGCTGATTGGCCGCCCAGACGCCGAACTCTTCAGGCGTCATGTCACCGCCTTCGGTGAACCAGTACGGCTGCGCAATGTGGACGATGCCCGGAATCGGCAAGTCGCCTTGTTCGTGCATGTATGTCATGCCACCCAGGCTCGCGCCGGCCACGGTCGAACCGTGATAACCGTTCTTGCGGCTGATGATGACTTTCTTCTTCGGCTGGCCCTTGATCGCCCAGTAGTGACGAACCATACGCAGCATGGTGTCGTTGCCTTCCGAACCCGAACCGGTGAAGAACACGTGGTTCATGCCTTCTGGTGCGATGTCGGCAATGGCTTTGGCCAGTTCAAGTACCGGCGGGTGAGCGGTCTGGAAGAACAGGTTGTAGTAWGGCAGTTCGCGCATTTGCTTGCTGGCGGCGTCGGCCAGTTCATCACGGCCGTAACCGATCGCAACGCACCACAGGCCGGCCATGCCGTCGAGGATCTTGTTGCCTTCGCTGTCCCATAGGTAAACGCCCTTGGCGTTTGTGATGATCCGCGGGCCTTTCTCTTTCAGCTGYTTGAAATCGCTGAACGGGGCCAGGTGGTGATCATTGCTCAGGGTTTGCCATTCACGGGTTTGCGGATTATTGCTGGTCATACAAATCTCCTAAAAAAATCAGCTGAAAGCGCCGCCCCACGACGACGGCGCCCGGCGTATCAGACGGCGAAGAGCAGGAACTCGCGCTCCCACGAACTGATCACGCGCTTGAAGTTTTCATGCTCGGCCCGCTTGACCGCGACGTAGCCTGTGATGAATTTTTTGCCCAGGTATTTCTCGACGGTCGCGCTGTTTTCCATGCGTTCCAGCGCGTCCTCGATGGTCAGCGGCAGGCGCAGGTTCCGGCGTTCATAACCACGGCCCACCACCGGCGCGCTCGGGTTGAGGCCTTCGACCATGCCGATATAGCCGCAGAGCAGGCTCGCGGCAATCGCCAGGTACGGGTTGGCATCGGCGCCCGGCAAGCGGTTTTCCACCCGACGGTTTTGCGGCCCGGCGTCCGGAACCCGCAGGCCCACGGTGCGGTTTTCTTCGCCCCACTCCACGTTCACCGGTGCCGAGGTGTCCGGCAGGAAGCGGCGGAACGAGTTGACGTTCGGTGCGAACAGCGGCAGCAACTCGGGGATCAGTTTCTGCAAGCCACCGATGTGGTGCAGGAACAGTTGGCTCATGCTCCCGTCTTCATTGGAGAAGACGTTTTTGCCGGTTTCGATGTCGATGATGCTCTGGTGCAAGTGCATCGCACTGCCCGGCTCGCCAGTCATGGGCTTGGCCATGAAAGTCGCCGCCACGTCATGCTTGAGCGCGGCTTCGCGCATGGTGCGTTTGAACACCAGGATCTGGTCGGCCAGGGACAAGGCATCGCCGTGACGGAAGTTGATTTCCATCTGCGCCGTGCCGTCCTCGTGGATCAAGGTATCGAGGTCCAGCTCCTGCAATTCGCACCAGTCGTAGACGTCTTCGAACAGCGGGTCGAATTCGTTCGCCGCTTCAATCGAGAACGACTGGCGACCGATTTCCGGACGCCCGGAACGGCCAATCGGCGGTTGCAGCGGGTAGTCGGGATCGTCGCTGCGTTTGGTCAGGTAGAACTCCATTTCCGGTGCCACGATGGGTTGCCAGCCGCGGTCTGAATAGAGTTTGAGGACCTTCTTGAGCACGTTGCGTGGCGACAGTTCGATCGGGTTGCCTTGCTTGTCGTAGGTGTCGTGAATCACCTGGGCGGTCGGCTCGATGGCCCACGGCACGAGGAATACGGCGTTCTGGTCGGGGCGGCAGATCATGTCGATGTCGGCCGGGTCGAGCAGTTCGTAATAGATGTCGTCTTCGACATAGTCGCCGGTCACGGTCTGCAACAGAACGCTTTCGGGCAGGCGCATGCCTTTTTCAGCAATGAACTTGTTGGTCGGCGAGATCTTGCCACGGGTAATCCCGGTCAAGTCGGCGATCATGCATTCGACTTCTGTGATCTTGTGGTCTTTCAACCAATCGGTGAGCTGGTCGAGGTTGTTACTCATAAATGCCTCTAGGCGTTGAGTTTCCTGCCGCGTTCATGCGTCAGGCAATGGTTGACGCATCGGCGTCGCGTTGAAACGGGTGTCTTCGACAGGCTATCGTGATTTTTCCGCGCGGTGCAGCAAACGCCGGATGTGCAGTATCACTAGCGATAGTCGGGCCGCTATTGTGAATCGGTTCTATATTGAATGAAGTAACCGTAATGGGGGTGCCATCAAGGCCGTCCAGAATATCGGACGGAGACAGTCTATCCGTCATGGATGACAGGATTACCGTCAGGTCCACAGCCGCTGAGGGCACTGCGCGGACGTAGGTGTCGCCACTGATGTGATAAGCATGCAGACCGATCTGCGTAGAGCATTCGGTGACGCCGATTAACGGCAGGCGAGACATGAAGCACCCCGGTATTATTGGTGTTATGGGTTTGAATCGAGCTTAGCCTTGTTCATTTTTTTACACAACACCCCCGTAAAAAATACAACACGCCCCGCTCAAGCCTGCGGCAACCAAAGCGTTCAAAGGCATAAAAACGCCCCAAAGTGCCTCAAAAAAGCCTTATGAGCGCTTTTTTAGGGCAAAAAAGGCCTCGCTTGACTTCGGCAGGCCGTTCGGGTTGACTGGAATCCGAAGAGATCAATGATTGATATTTTTAACAACAAAGGTGTTGCATCATGTCGGTACCCCCGCGTGCCGTTCAGCTTAACGAAGCGAACGCGTTCCTTAAGGAACATCCTGAGGTTCTGTACGTTGACCTTCTGATTGCGGATATGAATGGTGTGGTGCGCGGCAAGCGCATTGAACGCACCAGTCTCCACAAGGTTTACGAGAAAGGCATCAACCTGCCGGCCTCTCTATTTGCTCTGGATATCAATGGCTCGACGGTGGAAAGCACCGGCTTGGGCCTGGACATCGGTGATGCTGACCGAATCTGCTATCCAATCCCTGACACCCTGTGCAACGAGCCCTGGCAGAAGCGCCCTACCGCGCAACTGTTGATGACCATGCATGAAATCGAAGGCCAGCCGTTCTTCGCCGACCCTCGGGAAGTGCTGGCCAATGTGGTTCGCAAGTTCGACGACTTGGGCCTGACCATCTGCGCCGCGTTCGAACTGGAGTTCTACCTGATCGACCAGGAGAACGTGAATGGCCGTCCGCAACCGCCACGCTCGCCGGTATCCGGCAAACGCCCACATTCGACACAGGTCTACCTGATCGACGACCTCGACGAATACGTCGACTGCCTCCAGGACATTCTGGAAGGTGCGAAAGAGCAAGGCATCCCTGCCGACGCCATCGTCAAGGAAAGTGCCCCGGCGCAGTTCGAAGTGAACCTGCACCACGTGGCCGACCCGATCAAGGCCTGCGACTACGCGGTCCTGCTCAAACGCCTGATCAAGAACATCGCCTACGACCATGAAATGGACACCACGTTCATGGCCAAGCCTTACCCGGGCCAGGCGGGCAATGGTCTGCACGTCCACATCTCGATTCTTGATAAAGAAGGCAAAAACATTTTTGCCAGCGAGGATCCCGAGCAGAACGCCGCACTGCGTCACGCGATCGGCGGTGTGCTCGAGACCCTACCGGCGCAGATGGCGTTCCTCTGCCCGAACGTCAACTCCTACCGTCGTTTCGGCGCACAGTTCTACGTGCCGAACTCGCCATGCTGGGGCCTGGATAACCGTACTGTTGCGATCCGCGTTCCGACCGGCTCCTCCGATGCCGTGCGCATCGAACACCGTGTGGCCGGCGCCGATGCCAACCCGTACCTGCTGATGGCCTCGGTCCTGGCAGGCGTGCATCACGGCCTGACCAACAAGATCGAGCCGGGCGCACCCGTGGAAGGCAACTCCTACGAGCAGAACGAGCAAAGCCTGCCGAACAACCTGCGTGATGCATTGCGCGAGCTGGACGACAGCGAAGTCATGGCCAAGTACATCGATCCGAAGTACATCGATATCTTCGTGGCCTGCAAGGAAAGCGAGCTGGAGGAGTTCGAACACTCCATCTCCGACCTTGAGTACAACTGGTATCTGCATACCGTGTAAG
>NZ_JBFULH010000117.1:0-11397 GCF_056400445.1 Pseudomonas sp. P5_B2
TACACCGCTTTCGCGAGCAAGCCCGCTCCCACATTGGACTTGCTTCGACGCTCAGGACTGCTTACTGAACGGTCGGAGTCTCGCCAGCCGCCTGCATGCGTTGCAGCTCTTGTGCGTACAGCGCGTCGAAGTTCACTGGTGCCAGCATCAGGGCCGGGAACGAGCCGCGGGTGACCAGGCTGTCCAGGGTTTCGCGAGCGTACGGGAACAGGATGTTCGGGCAGAACGCGCCGAGGGTGTGGCTCATCGAAGCGTCGTCCAGGTTCTTGATCAGAAAGATCCCGGCCTGCTGCACTTCAGCGATGAACGCCACTTCGTCACCGTTCTTCACGGTCACGGACAAGGTCAGCACGACTTCGTGGAAGTCGCCTTCCAGGGCCTTTTGACGGGTGTTCAGATCCAGACCGACGCTCGGCTCCCACTGCTGGCGGAAAATCGCCGGGCTTTTTGGGGCTTCGAAGGACAAGTCACGTACGTAGATGCGCTGCAAGGAGAATTGCGGTGCGGTTTCTTCTTCGCTAGCTGCTGTGTTCTGTTGGTCAGTCATGTCAGATCCTTTCTGATCTTGGGGTCTTATAGGGAAGGCATTCAGGCCTTGAGCATTGCGTCCAGCTTACCGGCGCGCTCAAGAGCAAACAAATCATCACAACCACCCACGTGGGTGCTGCCGATCCAGATCTGCGGCACGGACGTACGTCCGGCTTTCTGAGCCATGGCGGCACGCACCTGCGGCTTGCCATCGACCTTGATCTCTTCGAAGGCCACGCCTTTGTTTTCGAGCAGGTATTTGGCTCGCGAACAGTAAGGGCAGTAATCGCTGGAATAGACGACGACGTTGCTCATATCACTTCACCAGCGGCAGGTTGTCGCCCTTCCAGCTGGAAATACCACCGGAGAGCTTGGCGGCGGTGAAGCCGGATTTCATCAGTTCGCGCGCATGCGTACCGGCGGTCTGGCCCAAGGCGTCGACCAGGATGATGGTCTTGGCCTTGTGCTTTTCCAGTTCGCCGACGCGAGCGGTCAGTTTGTCGTGAGGAATGTTCAACGCGCCAACAATGTGACCGGCGGCGAAATCCTTGGTCGAACGGATATCGATCACCACGCCTGCGTCCTTGTTGACCAGCCCGGTCAGTTCACCGGTACTCAGGCTACGGCCGCCGCCTTGCATTTGATAGGCAATCAGTGCCGCCAGCAGTACGACGAAGATACCGACAAGAATGTAGTGGTTAGTGGCAAATTCAATCAGGTGAGCAACCATCGAAGGAGGTTCCAGGGCGTTAAAATGTCGGCCAGTATACACAGCCACTATGGTGGGCCAAACCCCGTCCGGCGGTGACGTGGCCGGAACTTCGCTTTAAACTGCCACTCCCTTTTTAATCGCCCTCTTTTAACCTCAGCCACGAGTGGAATCCATGACTACCACGCCTAAACCTTTGGTCCTGATTATTCTCGATGGCTTCGGTCACAGTGAGAGCCCCGAATCCAACGCCATTTATGCGGCGAAGAAGCCCGTACTGGACCGTCTGTGGGCCACCGTGCCGAACGGCCTGATCTCGGGCAGCGGCATGGACGTCGGCCTGCCGGATGGGCAGATGGGCAATTCTGAAGTCGGCCACATGAACCTCGGTGCCGGTCGCGTGGTGTATCAGGACTTCACCCGCGTGACCAAGTCGATCCGCGACGGCGAGTTCTTCGAGAACCCGACCATCTGCGCCGCTGTAGACAAAGCCGTTGCCGCTGGCAAAGCCGTGCATTTCATGGGCCTGCTGTCCGACGGTGGTGTTCACAGCCACCAGGACCACCTGATCGCCATGGCTGAGCTGGCGTTCAAACGCGGCGCGGAAAAAATCTATCTGCACGCCTTCCTCGACGGCCGTGACACGCCGCCGAAAAGCGCACAGTCGTCCATCGAATTGCTCGACGCCAGCTTCCAGGCGCTGGGCAAAGGCCGTATCGCCAGCATTATCGGCCGTTATTTTGCCATGGACCGCGACAACCGCTGGGACCGCGTGTCCCAGGCCTACAACCTGATTGTCGATGGCCAAGGCGAATTCAACGCCGACACCGCCCAGGAAGGCTTGCAAGCCGCTTACGAGCGTGGCGAGAGCGACGAATTCGTCAAAGCCACCTCCATCGGCGAGCCGGTCAAGGTCGAAGACGGCGACGCCGTGGTGTTCATGAACTTCCGCGCCGACCGCGCCCGCGAACTGACTCGCGTGTTCGTCGAAGACGGCTTCAATGAATTCGAACGCGCGCGCCAGCCGAAGCTGGCTGGTTTCGTCATGCTGACCCAATACGCCGCCAGCATTCCTGCACCTTCGGCGTTCGCCGCCGGCAGCCTGGAAAACGTGCTGGGCGATTACCTGGCGAAAAACGGCAAGACTCAACTGCGCATTGCCGAAACCGAAAAATATGCCCATGTGACCTTCTTCTTCTCCGGCGGTCGTGAAGAACCGTTCCCGGGCGAAGAACGCATCCTGATCCCGTCGCCAAAAGTCGCTACCTATGACTTGCAGCCGGAAATGAGCGCTCCGGAAGTCACCGATCGCATCGTCGATGCCATCGATAACCAGCGCTACGACGTGATCGTGGTCAACTACGCCAACGGCGACATGGTCGGCCACAGCGGCGTGTTCGAAGCGGCGGTGAAAGCCGTTGAATGCCTGGACCTGTGTGTCGGTCGCATCGTCGAAGCCCTGGAAAAAGTCGGCGGCGAAGCACTGATCACTGCCGACCACGGCAACGTCGAACAGATGGCTGATGAATCCACCGGCCAGGCGCACACCGCTCATACGACCGAGCCAGTGCCGTTCATTTATGTCGGCAAGCGTGACCTCAAGGTCCGTGAAGGCGGCGTACTGGCGGATGTGGCGCCGACCATGCTGATGTTGATGGGCCTGGAAAAACCGGCGGAAATGACCGGGACATCGATTCTGGTGTAATCCGCGCCCTCCAACACCGCCAAAACCCTGTGGGAGCCGTTGTGGCGAGGGGGCTTGCCCACGTGCGGCTGCGAAGCAGTCGGAAAACCCTTGCATGCGGTGTACCTGGATATACACCGCGAATGCAGATTTTGGGGCCGCTTCGCGGCCCAACGGGGGCAAGCCTCCTCGCCACACAGGCTCGCTCCCACATTGGTTTGTGGTGTTTTTTTGTCCAGTTATCACACAGTCCCAATTGGGCATTTTTTTTGCCACGCTTGGCGGGCATACTAGGCCGTCCCTTTCCCTGGTGTCGCCTGCCTCTATGCTCCGCGTCCTGATAGCCCTTGCACTGACTTGCCTGCTCCAACCGGCCTTCGCTGACGAGCGCGAGCAAACCCGACAACAGTTGGACGCCACGCGTCAGGACATTGCCGAGTTGAAAAAACTGCTGGGCAAGCTGCAGGAAGAAAAATCCGGTGTGCAAAAAGAGCTCAAAGGCACCGAGACTGAAATGGGCAAGCTCGAGAAGCAGGTCGACGCCCTGCAAAAAGAGCTGAATAAGAGCGAAACCGAGCTGCAGCGACTCGATGCCGAGAAAAAAAAACTCCAGAGCGCGCGCATTGAACAGCAACGACTGATCGCCATCCAGGCCCGCGCGGCCTATCAAAACGGCCGTCAGGAGTACCTGAAGCTGCTGCTGAACCAGCAGAACCCGGAACAGTTCGCCCGCACCCTCACCTACTACGACTACCTGAGCCAGGCCCGTCTGGAGCAGCTGAAGAATTTCAATGAAACCCTGCGCCAACTGGCCAATGTCGAAAAAGACATCGACAAGCAGCAGGCGCAATTGCTGGTGCAAAAGAGCAGCCTCGACAGCCAGCGCGACGAACTCGAAAAAGTCCGCAAGGAGCGCCAGCAAGTCCTGGCCAAGCTCAACGACGACGTAAAGGCTCGCGACCAGAAACTGGCCTCCCGCGAGCAGGATCAGGCAGACCTGTCTAAAGTCCTTAAAACCATTGAAGAAACCTTGGCTCGCCAGGCCCGTGAGGCAGAAGAAGCGCGGCAAAAAGCGCTGATCGCCCAGCAGGAAGCCGAAAAAAAGCGTTTACGTGAGGCTCAGGCTGCAGCAGATGCAGAAACCACCGACGCCCCACGTAAACCGGTTAAATCGACCCCTGGCGCGCTGGTTTCAAGCTCAGGCGAAACTTTTGGCGGCCCTTTTGCGTCAACCCGGGGAAAACTTCCCTGGCCAGTTGATGGTCGACTGCTGGCACGCTTTGGCGAATCCCGTGGCGACGATACCCGTACCAAGTGGGACGGCGTGATGATCAGCGCTTCCGCCGGCAGCCAGGTACATGCCGTGCATGGCGGCCGGGTGGTGTTTGCCGATTGGTTGCGTGGTGCCGGGCTGCTGGTGATTCTCGACCACGGCAACGGTTTTCTGAGTCTTTATGGTCACAACCAGACGTTGCTCAAGTCTGCGGGTGACGTAGTAAAAGCCGGTGAGTCCATCTCCACTGTCGGCAACAGTGGCGGGCAGGACACACCAGCGCTGTATTTCGCTATTCGGCAGCAGGGTCACCCGAGTGATCCGGCGCAATGGTGCCGTGTGCAAGGATAAGCACGCTACCTAATTCAGGAGTTCGTTCGACATGCTGTATTTGTCCCGCCTTACCTCGCTGGCCCTGACGATCGCCCTGGTGATCGGCGCGCCTCTGGCGTTCGCCGCTCAACCAGCGGCGGCAGTCGCGCCTGCGGGCACTGCCGCGACGACCAAGGCACCGTTGCCTCTGGAAGAGTTGCGCACCTTTGCCGAGGTCATGGACCGGATCAAGGCTGCCTATGTCGAACCCGTAGATGACAAGACCCTGCTGGAAAACGCCATCAAGGGCATGCTCAGCAACCTCGATCCGCACTCCGCCTACCTGGGCCCGGAAGACTTCGCCGAGTTGCAGGAAAGCACCAGCGGTGAATTCGGTGGCCTGGGTATCGAAGTTGGCGCTGAAGACGGCTTCATCAAAGTGGTTTCGCCCATCGATGACACCCCGGCCTCCAAGGCTGGCATCCAGGCCGGCGACTTCATCGTCAAAATCAACGGCGCACCGACTCGCGGCCAGACCATGACCGAAGCCGTAGACAAGATGCGCGGCAAGATCGGCCAGAAAATCACCCTGACCTTGGTGCGCGATGGCGGTACACCTTTCGACGTAACCCTGACCCGCGCCATCATCCAGGTGAAGAGCGTGAAGGCGCAGTTGCTGGAGAACGGCTACGGCTACATCCGCATCACTCAGTTCCAGGTCAAGACCGGCGAAGAAGTCTCCCAAGCCCTGGCCAAGCTGCGCAAGGAAAACGGCAAAAAGCTAAAAGGCATCATCCTCGACCTGCGTAACAACCCGGGCGGCGTGCTGCAGTCTGCGGTGGAAGTGGTCGATCACTTCATCAAAAAGGGCCTGATCGTCTACACCAAAGGCCGTATCGCCAACTCCGAGTTGCGCTTCAACGCGACCGGCAAGGATGAAAGCGAAGCCGTGCCAATGGTCGTGCTGATCAACGGCGGCAGCGCCTCGGCTTCGGAAATTGTCGCCGGTGCCTTGCAGGATCAAAAACGCGCCGTGGTGATGGGCACCACCAGTTTCGGCAAAGGCTCGGTACAAACCGTGCTGCCTCTGAACAACGACCGCGCCCTGAAGATCACTACTGCGCTGTACTTCACCCCGAACGGCCGCTCGATTCAGGCCCAAGGCATCGTTCCGGACATCGAAGTGCGCAAGGCCAAGATCACCAGCGAGCAGGACAGCGAGTACTTCAAGGAAGCCGATTTGCAGGGTCACCTGGGCAATGGCAACGGCGGCGCCGACAAGCCAACAAGCTCCGGCGCCAAACCCAAGGCCATGCCGCAGGATGATGATTACCAGTTAGCCCAAGCCTTGAGCCTGCTGAAAGGGTTGAACATCACGTCCGGCCGCTGAGATGCTTCAGCGGTTCATCCTGAGTTTACTACTCTGCCTGACGGGTGTTGCTCACGCAGCGCCCGTCGAGACGGCCCCGCAAAAAGCCTATCTCAGCCTGATCATCGATGACCTGGGGCAGAACCTGCCCCGGGATCGCCGCGTGCTGGCTCTGCCCGGTCCGGTGACCGCGGCGATCATGCCGGACACACCCCACGCCACGGAATTCGCTCGCGAAGCCCATCGCGCCGGCAAAATCGTCATCCTGCACATGCCGATGGACCCGGCCACGGGACCGTTCGCGTGGCACCCGGACTTGCCCATCGAAGAGCTGGAAAGACGCCTGAATGCGGCCTTCAAGGTCGTGCCCTATACCGCTGGCATCAACAACCACATGGGCAGCCGAATGACCGCTCAGCCGGCCGCCATGGCCTGGTTGATGGAGGACTTGCAGCAGCGGCACAAAATCTTCGTCGACAGCCGAACCAGCGCACAAACCGTTGCCGCCGCCCAGGCGCAGAAAATTGGCTTGGCCAGTGTTTCGCGGGATGTGTTTCTGGATGACGAACGCACCGAGGCAGCAATTTTCACGCAATTGCAGACGGCGATCAGCCTGGCGCGAAAACAGGGGTCAGCGGTGATGATCGGACATCCGTATCCGCAGACGCTGGCGGTGCTGGAGCGGGAACTGCCCAAGCTGAAGGCTCAGGGGATTGAGTGGATTGATATCAAGCAGATGATCAGCGTGCGCAGCAACCGCGCCATGGTCGGCCATGGCAAAGACGGCATCTATCGGTAACACTCCGCCACACCCTCCTATACATAGTTACCGCCAGATCCTTCGCCTGCTTCCGGATAGTAAGACCTGTAAAGGTCGCGACTCCTCTGAGTCGCCAATCGACTATCAGGATTGATTATGAGCACCAATGACAACGTCACACTGGCCGCGAGGCAAACGGAATCGATAAAAATCGACAACCTGCTGATCAACTTTACGACGGAGTTCCGCCGCATCTGGGACAGCAGCGGCTCGGAGTCGAAACCTGCAGCCTTTTGGCGTCCGGCCCCTGCGCCTGATTTGCTGCCGGGGTTTTTCCCGCTGGGCGACGTCGTTGCTACCGGACACGCCAACATCAACGATCAAAGAGTGGTCATGGTTGTCTGCGAGGGTGAACAGCAGAGCGGCGATAGCAGTAAGGGGCCAGCCCTGAGACCACCCACCGACTTTGAACAAATATGGAGAGATGCAGGATCGGGAGCCAATGCGGACTGCTCGATATGGCGCCCGATCCCTCCCGAGGGCTACGTGGCGCTGGGGCAGCTGTGCTCCAATGGCTGCGACAAGCCGTTGCTTAACACCGTTCGTTGCGTCCGGGTAGATCTGGTAGTCCTTTCAAACATCAGCGATTTGATCTGGAACGACAAAGGCAGTGGCGCCAGGCATAGCTTTAGCGCTTGGAGTCTCAGTCCTCCGGACGCAGTGGCAGGAGAAATCCACTTCGCACCAGGCACCTTTGTCGGTGTCGGCACCTATAACAAACCGGCGACACACGTCACCGCCTATTCATTTCGAATGCAGATCCCTCTACAAATAAATCCGCCGCCAGCGACCCCGGAGCTCTCGGAGAACGGACAACCATTGCTTTTAGAACCGGCGAAGACCACTCAAATTGCCAAACTCCCCTGGTTCACCGTAAAAGACCCCGACCTGCGTCCTCTTGAGCAATTACGCACATCACCTTTCTATCGTCTGGAAAGAACAGATCAATATGTACTCGTCGGCTACGGCAACAACGAAAACGCCGAAAACCGGATCTACAAGTGGACCGCGCGCCGGCCACAGAGCCCCGGCAACCTGGAGGAGTTCTCCCGTATCACCACAATCGCGATCGATGGCATTTGTTGGCCCTCGCGAAAACCCGCAATGTTCTCGGCGAGATTGAATAAGCGATTTACTCACACCGAACTGTCCGGTGGATGGAACGGCCCGTCAGCGGTAGAGATCGTCACCATCGTCCCGAAAAACAAGGCTGTTGCAGCTTATGAGTTGCGGAGCACCTACAGATTGCTTCGCGAAAACAACACTCAAGTGTCGATCGAAGCCCAATACATCGATGGCAACAGCCTGCACTTGACTGAATATCCGCCTGAAAAAGACCGTGAAGTTAACACCACCCCACAGCCGGTGGACGACGCAACAGCAGCAGATACCACTGAAACAGAGCGAGAGGTTACGACTTCACCTCTACCGGAGACAGACTTGCCAATAGCTACAGATACCGCGCCATGATCTCGTCGACCCTTCCGTCCTTGCGCATCTGATCCAGCACAGCCTGCAATTTGGCGACAGTCTCGTCGGATACTTCCTTGTTCAGCGCCAGATACAGTTCGGCGCTGTTGAAGCGCAATACGGTCATTAGCCCGGTCACCCCTTCCTGGCGCGCCAGATAGCGCCCGGCAGGGTCTCCGGTCGCCCATAGGTCGATCTGGCCGTTAACCAGCTTCTTCGCATTGTCCTGATCGCGAAGCACAACGATCGGGTTCAGTCCCTGCTTGGCGAGCGTCTCGGCAATCGCATCGCCCTTGTAGGCACCGATTTTGTATTTGCGCGCATCATCCAGCTTTTCCAGGGTGATCTTGCTGTCAGCTTTGGCCAACATGATCCAGTCATCCGGCCCAAGCGGGCCGACCCACTTGAAGAGCTTTTCGCGGTCAGGCAGACGCGCCATCACGAATACGCCGTAACCGGGCTTTTCCAGGGCGAGTTTGTAAATTCGCTCCCAAGGGAAACGCAGCGTCAGGCTATAAGTGATGTCGGCACGCTTGAACATCTCACGGACAATGTCCACGGCTATGCCATTGATGTTCTCGTCTTGAGCGAAGTTTTTGCCGTTCTTTGCCATGTTGTATGGCGGGAAATTTTCTGTCAGCAACACCAGGTCGGTGTCGGGGCTTTCGGCGGCATGCGCTCCGCTGATAAACAACAGAGCGGCACTGGCGAGGACTAGAAGAAGGCGTTTGAGCATGTCTGGCTACCGAAATCCATGGCGTACCCAAGAGTGCCTTGAGCCCGCCATGATGTCCACTTGCCTGTATTGTTTGTTTAGCGCATCACGATGCCGCGATGCGCCATGTAGGCCTTGGCTTCCTGCACCGTGTATTCACCGAAGTGGAATATACTCGYCGCCAATACTGCGCTGGCATGGCCTTCAAGGATGCCGTCGGCCAAGTGCTGCAAGTTTCCGACACCCCCGGAGGCGATCACCGGAATCCCCAGCGCATCACTGATTGCACGGGTCACACCGAGGTCGAAACCGTTTTTCATGCCGTCCTGGTCCATGCTGGTCAGCAGGATTTCACCGGCACCGAGGCCTTCCATTTTCTTCGCCCATTCAACAGCGTCGAGACCGGTAGGTTTACGACMGCCGTGGGTGAAGATTTCCCAACGCGGGGTTTCGCCCGGCAGTGAAACCTTCTTGGCATCGATGGCGACGACAATGCATTGCGAACCGAAATGCTGCGCCGCTTCGCCGACAAACTCTGGATTGAATACCGCTGCGGTATTGATCGAAACCTTGTCCGCACCGGCATTCAGCAAGTTGCGAATGTCCTGCACGGTGCGTACACCACCGCCTACGGTCAGCGGGATGAACACCTGGCTGGCCATGCGCTCGACGGTATGCAGCGTGGTGTCGCGGCCGTCGACACTGGCGGTGATGTCGAGGAAGGTAATCTCGTCCGCACCCTGCTCGTCATAGCGACGGGCGATTTCCACCGGGTCACCGGCATCGCGAATGTTCTCGAACTTCACACCTTTAACGACCCGGCCGTTATCCACGTCCAGGCAAGGGATGATGCGTTTGGCCAGCGCCATGGTCAGTCCTCAGCCTTTGTACGAATCGCAGAAAGCTTGCGCTTCAGCGACGTCGAGGGTGCCTTCGTAGATCGCCCGGCCGGTGATCGCACCGATGATGCCTGGCGCCTTGGCGTCGAGCAGCGACTTGATGTCACCGAGGTTGTGAATACCGCCGGACGCGATCACCGGAATGCGCGTGGCAGCAGCCAGCGCGGCGGTGAACGGTACGTTGCAGCCCTGCATCATGCCGTCTTTGGCAATGTCGGTATAAACGATCGCGGACACGCCGTCGGCTTCAAACTGCTTGGCCAGATCGATCACCTGAATGGTGCTGATTTCAGCCCAGCCATCGGTGGCAACGAAACCATCCTTGGCGTCCAGGCCGACAATCACTTTGCCCGGAAACGCGCGGCAGGCTTCGGCAACGAAGGCCGGGTCTTTCACGGCTTTGGTGCCGATGATCACGTAGCTCACGCCGGCTTTGACATAGTGCTCGATGGTTTCCAGCGAGCGGATACCGCCGCCGATCTGGATCGGCAGGTTCGGGTAGCGCTTGGCAATCGCGGTAACTACTTCGCCATTGACCGGCTGGCCTTCGAAAGCGCCGTTCAGATCGACCAGATGCAGACGACGGCAACCGCCCTCTACCCACTTGGCAGCCATGCTCACCGGGTCATCGGAAAACACCGTGGAATCTTCCATGCGGCCCTGGCGCAGACGAACACAGGCAYCGTCTTTGAGATCGATAGCGGGAATAATCAGCATCTGGCAAACCTTCAAATTCGAGTATTCAGCTTCGCTCGGAAATCAGTTTTTCTCGAGCGCCCACAAGTCGCTTTCGATGCTTTCGAACCTCTCTTTGAGGTGCGTCTGCACATCGAAAATCGCCCTGTTGTAATAGTGCGGAGCAATTTCACGGGTAAACAGCTCAAGGATTTCGGCCGCTTCGAACGAACCCAAGTCCAGTTCGAAGCGATCCTCCATAAAGCGCTTGATCTTGTGATTGGCCTCGTTCTCCTGTTCGGGAGTGAGGGTCAGGATCGGCGGCTTCTTCTTGGCTGCCATTTACCAGCGACCATCCCACGCCGCGAAGTTCTGCAGCAATTGCAGGCCATGGGTATGGCTCTTCTCGGGGTGGAACTGCACGGCAAACCGCGAGCCTTCGGCCAGCGCCGCAGCGAAATCGACACCGTAGTGACCGCCGCCCACCACCTGCCGCGCGTTGCCGGCGGCGATGTAGTAGCTGTGCACGAAATAGAAACGCGCCAGGTCCGGAATGTCGTGCCACAGAGGGTGAGTGACCGTCTGCTTCACTTCGTTCCAGCCCATGTGCGGGACTTTCAGATGTTCGCCGTCTTCGTGCAGGTCTTTGCCGAAGAACTTCACCGCGCCCGGAAACAGGCCGATGCAGTCAACGCCATCGTTCTCTTCACTGCTGTCGAGCAAGGCTTGCATGCCGACACAAATGCCGAGGAACGGACGGTCCTGGCTGACTTCACGCACCAGCGAATCGAAGCCCAGGCGACGGATCTCCGCCATGCAGTCGCGAATCGCGCCGACGCCGGGAAAAACCACCCGGTCGGCTTCGCGAATCACGTCGGCATCGCTGGTGATCAAGACCTTGCCGGCACCGACGTGCTCGAGGGCCTTGGCCACCGAGTGCAGG
>NZ_JBFULH010000118.1:0-11252 GCF_056400445.1 Pseudomonas sp. P5_B2
TCGCGAGCAAGCTCGGCTCCTACAGGTTTCTTCTGTTGATCGGGGTTATTTCAGCGCCGGGTCTCCCATGTTCATTTTCTTCCAGGCCTGCAACAGCACCTGCGCTTTCGGTTCCTGGCCATTGCCCAGGTAGTACTGGATCAACGTCAGCCGCGCATTGCGGTTGACCGGCTGCACTTTGAGCAACCGCTCCAGCACGTCACAGGCCTCTTCGACTTTGCCGCTGTCATGCAATGCCACTGCCAGCACGTAGCTGTACTGGCCGTTCTGCGGTTCCAGTTGCGCCGCTTTGCGTAACGCCGACATGGCCTGGTCAGATTTGCCCGCACGTACCAGCGACAAGCCTTGGGTGTACTGCAACAGTGCGGCGTCCGGGTGGTCTTTCAAACCTTGTGCCAGCAGCGTTTGCGCTTCCTGGCGTTGGCCATTGGCTTCCAGCCATTGCACCAGCGATACCAGCGCTGGGTAAAAGTCCGGATCGCGCTTGAGGGCCGTGCGCAGGTACTTTTCGACCTCGTCATTGCGGCCACTGGCCTGATAGAACATGCCCAGGTTGAGGTTGGCTTCGGCCCGTTCCAGCAGGCTCAACTGTGCCGCTTCGTACTCGGCGATGGCCGCATTCCAGCTCGCCTGGGCGCTGCCCAAGCCCGTGCCGGCGACACTCAGCAGATCCCGGGCCGCGGCGATCCGCACAGCCTTCACCGGGTCGGTCAACAATGGCGTCAACAGTGGCGCACGCTCGGGGGGTGGCAGGAGCGCGTTAATAGCCCTCACGGCACTTTCACGCACCTGTGGCTCCGGGTTGCTCAGGTCCTTGGTGGCCAGTTTCAACCCCTGTTCACTCGGGTACAGCGCCAACTCGCCCAGCAAGGTCGCCCGTTGAATTGCCGGCAAATTGCTGCGCTGCAGCTGCTCATACAAGGCTTGCGCGGCACCGGGCTGGCCGTTTCGAACCAGCCACAGGCTTTCGTCGTAACGCGCGGCCTGTGCGGTGGGCACGCTGTTCCACAGTTTGAATTGTTCGGTGACCTTATCCCCGTCCTTGCCCTGGTGGCAGGTGAGACAGGCGTCCGGTGTGCCGAGTTTTTTCGCCCGTTCCGGGTTGGGAATACTGAAACTGTGGTCATGCCGGAAATCATTGCCCATGTAGAATTTGCCGGGCATATGGCAATCCACGCATTGCGAACCCGGTTGGCCCATGGTGTGGCGAGTGTGTTCGATGGCGTCGTAGTTTTTCGCTTGCAGGCCCTTGCCATTGACGCCTTCCACCGACGTTTTGCCCGCCGTGTTGTGGCATTGCAGGCAAACGCCGTTGCCGGGTGCCTTGAGCTCGTTGCTGTGCGGGTTATGGCAGTTGCTGCAGCGCACACCTTTGTCGAACATTTTGCTTTGGGCGAAGGAGCCGTGTTCAAACACTTCGTCCTTGATCTTGCCATCCAGCGCATACAACTCGCGGGTCAGGGCGCTTGGCAGGTAGTCATCCATCAGGCGTTTGCCGGGGGTGTAGCCATCGCTCAGTGGTGCGCGGCGCGAATGGCAGCGGGAACAGGTCTCGAGTTCGACAGTCGCGTTCTTGTCCTTGAGGTCGAGGGCAAAACCGGCATGAATCAAATCACCTTTTTTCGCCGTCCATTCCAGGTGATTGGAGGCCGGGCCGTGGCAGGCCTGGCAGCCGACACCGAGGCTGTTCCATTGACTGTCAAAGGTGTTTTTGGCGGCGTCGTAATTGCGTTTGTAGCCCGTGGTATGGCACTCGACGCACATGAAATTGGCGTTCTGGCTCGGCTTGCTCCAGTGCAACGGGTTCTTGAAGTTCACGCCCTGGCCCGCATAGAGGTGGAACCAGCGGTGTTTCTCGGTATCCCAGGCCACGCCCAAAGGTTGCAAGCGACCTTCGCCGACCTCGATCAGGTATTGCTGCAACGGCGCGATGCCGAAGGTGTAGGCCACCTTGAAATCGGCGTTCTTGCCGTCGATGCCCGGTGTATTGACCCAGAACTCGTCGCCCTTGCGCGAGAAAACGGTGGTTTCGTTTTCGCCTTTGAAGGTGACGTTTTTGAAGTCGCCCAGCATCGTCTCGGCATTCGCTTCCTGCATCGCCAATTGGTGATGGGAGCCTTGCCAGTCCTTGACCTGCTCGCTGTGGCAACCTTGGCATTGTTGCTCATCGACCATCTTCGCCGGAGTCACTGCAACCGGTTGGGGTTTGGCTGGTTGCGCGGCAGGGGGACTGACGGGCACGGGTTTTAGCGGTGCCGGTGTGCTGCTGAACAGAAACCAGCCAATAGCAATGACCGCCAGCAGCAAGGCACTGATGGTCACGGGGAAAAGGTAACGATTGATCAGGTTCGGTTGCGAATCAGGGTTTGCTGCGTTGTTTTTATGCTTCGGCATTACGACTTCCGTAGTCCAGGTGCGTTTGCCTTATGTGGCGCGCGGTCAATCTGAGTGCAGCTTTGACGGATGCCGGGCATCTGTCAAATGACGGTTGTGAAAAGATCCTCGAGTCTTACTCGGCACCCCCTACAAACCAGCGGTAATACGGGTTGCCGCCATCTCCATTCATCACTTCACGGATGTCCTTGGCCCATGCGTCGCGGTCACCGTCATACGCGTGCAGGCTCGCCCGATAGAACTGCATCAGGCGCTGCTGATGGGCGTTCATGCGCTCGGTGAACCCGGCATCGGCGTTCAGCAGCGGCGCTGGCTGACGCAAGTCCAGCAGGGCCGGCAACACGCGGCTGATTTCCTTTGCACGCACCCATGGGGCGTATTCGATACGGGGTTGATCATCGGTGACCGGCAGCGCATCGGCGGCAAAACGTTCCAGGCCGGCGCGGTCGGTCACCCACGTCGCGAGCAACGCAGCGGCTGAGCCGATGCCCACATCCTGCAAGGTGCTGCGCACGGTTTCCTGCTGGAAGCGCTGGCTGATTTTCTCGGCATCCAGTTCGATAGGTTCCATCGAGCCCACCAGCAGCATTTCGTGGAACTCGCTGGTCCACAATGTCGCATAGGGGAAGACGTCGAGGAAGCTGCGCACCAGCGAGCGCGAGTCGTCGATATTCTGGGTCGGCAACGGCAACCATTGCGCGACCAGGCCTTTTTTCTCCAGGCGACTGGCGGCCAATTGGTAGAAGTCACGGGAATACAGATTCACCACGCCGGCAGCGGAGGGCGGTGGTGGTTCGAGGGTGATCAGGTCGTAGAGCTGCGGGCTGCGCAGCAGTTCCTGGCGGCCGTCGCGCAGGCGCACATCCACCGTTGGGTCGGCGGCGGCATTGAAGTTGCCTTTGAACAATGGCGCGGCTTTGACCACCGAGGGCAGCAATTCGGCGACGACGCGATGTTCCAGCCCCGGATAGCGAGTCAGGGCGCCGGCGGTAATGCCGGTGCCGAAACCGATCACCAGCGCCGAGCGCGGTTCGCCGTTGTGGATCAGCAGCGGCAAAAGTGCCTGAATCCGCATGTAGCGCAGCGATGGCATGGCGTCGCCGGTGTTCGAAACACCCTGGATATACAGGCGCTGGAAAGCCTTCTGCCCTTTGCCCTGGGTGACTACAGCCACGGTGCCGCCGCGTCCTTCTTCGTAGAACGCTAGTGTGCCGTTGCGAGCGCCGGGCAGCAGGCTGGCCAGTTTGTTGACCGGGGTGAAGATCGCTAAGGCCACCGATAGCAGACCAATAACCACCACACCCTGACGCCGGCCTTTCTTGACGTGATTCCCCTTGCGCACCGCGAAATAGCCGATCCCGGCCGCGACAATCGCCAGCAGGCCCAAGGTACGCACCAGCCCCAGCAACGGGATCAGCAGAAACCCGCAGAGCATCACGCCGACAATCCCGCCCAGGGTGTTGAACGCCACCACCGCGCCAACGTCGCGACCGACTCGTTCAGGGCCGACGCTCAAGCGCAGGGCCAACGGGAACGCCGCCCCCAGCAGCAAGGTCGGGACAAACACGATGCTCAGCGCCGCCACGGCAAACCGTGCGCTCATGCCCAGCAGTTCGCTACCGCCCATGGCCAGCGCCACGATTTCGGCCTGGGATTGCAAAAACACCAGCCAGCGCCCGAGAAACGCCACTTCCAGCAACGCGATCAAACCGGCGCCGGCAATCAGCAAGCCAAACACGCCCCAGGGATCACGAATGCGATCAACCCGACGGGCTAGCAGGGCGCTGCCGATGAACAAACCCGTGAGGTAGGTCGCCAACACCACGGCAAACGCATAGGTACGGGTGCTCATGAATTGCACGATGGATTGCGACCAGACCACTTCGTAGCCCAGGGCCACACCGCCCGCGATGGAATAGAGCCACAGCGCCAGTCGATCCGGTGCATTTGCCGCGTGATGTTTGACCGGGGTTTCGACCGGCACCGGGCGCTGGCGTTGAAACCACAAGGCGCCGACGGCGGCCAGCAAGTTCAGCATCGCGGCGGCGAGGGCACTACCGCGCACGCCGAGGGTGGCGATCAGCACGAAGGCGGCGAGTAGGGTGCCAGCAATCGCGCCAGCCGTGTTGGCAGCATAGAGTTGGCCGCCAGCCTTCCCCAAGTGTTGCGGATCGTTGGCCAGCGAGCGAACCAGCACCGGCAGCGTGCCGCCCATCAACAGCGCGGGAATCCCCACCAGCGCAAACGGCAAGACCCATGCCGCCAGGCCGACGTGCTGTTCCAGCCAGGCGAATGGACTGGCGGCCATGCTCATCGCAAATGTCGCACCGACGCCCAACACCGCCACCAGCACTTCCAGCCCCGCATACAGCAGAACCGGGTGCTGCAGGCGATCAGCCCAACGCCCGAACAGCAAACCACCCAAGGCCAACCCGGCAAAAAATGCACTGATGCCGGTGGTGATCGCATACACCTCGACGCCGACCACCAGCGACAACTGCTTGATCCACAGCACCTGGTACACCAGCGCTGCGGCGCCGGAGACGAACAGCAGCAGGGCAGGAATCAGCAGGGCCGGGGACGCGGCGCTGTGAGGGGCGGGTATGGCCGACGACTTGCTGGCGACACGTGAGGACATTGCGGGTTGCCTTGTGCAATTTCTGAATATTGATCGTTCCCACGCTCTGCGTGGGAATGCAGCCCGGGACGCTCTGCGCCCCATACCGTAGCGGACGCGGAGCGTCCGTTGAGGCATTCCCACGCAGAGCGTGGGAACGATCGGGCTAAAAATAAGGCCGCCCGCCGGTGAGGGCGAGCGGCGGTCATGCGATCTTACTGTGCAGCCTGTTGAGCTCTCATTTTTTCAGCGATCTTCGCATCTACCTGAGCACGGATCTGGTCAATGCTGAAGCTGGCCGGTTTCTGGCTTGGAGGATAGTCAATGAAGGTCTGCAAGAACTTCGCTGACTTCGTCGTGGCGACCGCGACAAGGTAGACGTTTTTCATCAACCAGTCGTAATACTGGTCGGAAACCACGTCGGCGCGCTCGTACGGGTCCATCCGCAAGTTGAAGATTTTCGGTACTCGCAGGCAAACGAATGGTTCACTCCATACCTTGAAGCCGCCTGGTTCACGTTGTTCACAGAACACCGCTTTCCAGTTGTCGAAACGCATGGAGACCAGCATGCCGTCGTCGTTGAAGTAGTAGAACTCGCGACGTTCACCTTTTGGCGCCTGGCCAGTCAGGTAAGGCAGTTGGTTGTAGCCATCAAGGTGCACTTTGAAGTTGGTGCCGCCGGATGTTGGCGTCCAGCCTTTGAGGAGCTTTTCCTTGACCTCGGTATCGCCGGCAGCGGCCATTAGCGTCGGGAACCAGTCCAGCCCGGAGAACATCTCGTTGGACACTTCGCCCGCTTTGATCTTACCTGGCCAACGGATCATGGCCGGTACGCGAAAGGCACCTTCCCAGTTGGAGTTTTTCTCGTTACGGAACGGCGTGGTTGCCGCGTCCGGCCAGGAGAACTGGTTCGGGCCGTTGTCAGTGGTGTAGACGACGATGGTGTTGTCGGCAACTTTCAGGTCGTCGATGGTTTTCAGCAGCTTGCCCACATCGCCGTCGTGCTCAAGCATGCCATCGGCATACTCGTTGCCCGGCATCCCGCTTTGCCCGGCCATCGATTCGCGTACGTGAGTAAACGCATGCATACGCGTGGTGTTCATCCAGACGAAGAACGGTTTGTCCGCCTTGACCTGTTTCTCAATGAACGCTTGCGCGGCGGCGGTGGTTTCGTCGTCGATGGTTTCCATGCGTTTTTTGGTCAACGCACCGGTGTCTTCGATTTTGCCATCCGCGAAACTGTGGATCACACCACGCGGAGAGTTAGCCTTGACGAATTCCGTGTCGTCCTTCGGCCAATACGGGCGCTCTGGTTCCTCTTCCGCGTTGAGGTGATACAGGTTGCCGAAAAACTCATCAAACCCGTGATTGGTCGGCAGGAACTCGTCCTTGTCGCCCAAATGGTTCTTACCGAACTGACCCGTCGCGTAGCCCAATGGCTTGAGCGCTTGAGCGAGGGTGATGTCACGTTTCTGCAGGCCTACCGGTGCGCCCGGTACGCCAACCTTCGACAGACCGGTACGCAGCGGTGTCTGACCGGTAATGAACGATGACCGTCCTGCCGTGCAGCTGTTCTCCGCGTAATAGTCGGTGAACATCATGCCTTCCTTGGCAATCCGGTCGATGTTCGGCGTCTTGTAGCCGACCACGCCCATGGAATAGGCACTGATATTGGTCTGGCCGATGTCATCGCCGAAGATCACCAGAATGTTGGGTTTTTCAGCGGCCCCGGCAGTTGCCGAAATCGCCATGACCGAGGCTGCCACGAAGGCGAGTTTCGGTAGCCACTTGTGTATGCGAGTCATCTGACTTGCTCCTTTTACTGACTTGCGTCGCCTGATGCGACAAACGTTTATTGCGGTCCTGCGTTACGCTTTTTTTTACTGCACTTGCTCGGGGGGGGCGGCGTCGTAAGGGTAGATCCGCTGCCATTCGGCGGCCATGTCCACGACGGTCCAGCCACGGGAATTTGCTTCGTCCAGCGCCTTGTCCAGGCGGCCGATGTCTGACTTGCGGTCATAGGCCCATTCGCGTTTGGCGTCGGTGTGGTGCACCAGGCCCATGAATCGCTTGCCGCTGCCTGCGGCGGTCCATTGCAGCATCTGCAAGTCTCCGTCGGAGTTGCCGAAGGCGAGGATCGGCCGCTTGCCGATCACCGCGTCGATGCTTTCCGGCTTACCCGGGCCGTCGTCGTTGTGGGCCAGTTTCGGGGTGCGCAGGATCGAGGTTTTACCATCGGCGTACTGGAACGCTGTGACAAACGTCGTACCGATGACCTGCTCTGGCGGGATGCCGTAGACCTTCTGGGCGAAGGCGCGCATGAACCCGGTGTCACCGCCGGAAACGATGTAGGGCTTGAAGTCCTGGCTGCGCAGGTAGTCGAGCAATTCCAGCATCGGCTGGAACACCATCTCGGTGTACAACTTGCCGGTTTTCGGATGCCTGGCCTGAGTCAGCCAGGTCTTGGCGTAGTCATCGAACGCCTCTGTGGTCATGCCGGTGTGGGTCGCACCAAAGATTTTCATCAGGCCTTCCAGGCCGGAAGCTGCCAACGCCTTGTGATCGTTTTCCAGCACGGCCTGGAACGGCTGGGTGGTTTTCCATTCCGGGTGTTGCGGTGCGGTGCGCTTGACCTCTTCGAGGGCAAACAACAGTTCGAAGTACATCGGCTGCTCACTCCACAAGGTACCGTCGTTGTCGAACACCGCGATGCGGTCTTCGGGTTTGACGAAGTCCTTGCTGGATGGATCGGTGACCGACTGAACGAACTCGATGATGTTTTTCTTCGAGGGACCGTCGTTCCACGAGGGCAACGGTTCGGCGGCTTGCGCGAGCAGCGGCAGGGCCAGCGCAAAGAGCAGTGTCAGCCCGAAGCGGTGACGGATCGATCGCGGGTTCGTCATTGGATATCCTTTTCGTGAGCAGGGTTTAATGGACGCAAGGCTGAAACAACCTTGGTTGGGTGCAGTTCAGCCTGATTTTGCAGCGTCGCCAAAGAACGTTTGAGTTCGTGCAACGCTTGGGCTTCGGTTGGCGCGCGGCCATAGCAGGCGCGCAGCAAATCTTGGAGTCGGGGGCTGAGAACGCTCAATTTCAGGCCCAGATGGCGGCGTTTGAGCCACAGGTACAAGGCACTCAGTTGCGCAGGCTTGCCGTCGATTTGCCGCGGAATCTGCCGCCAGGCGTAGTCGGCGGACTCCAGCCATGCCGCGTGCCGCGCTTGGCGGCGGGTCTGTGCGGCGAGGTAAGCGCGATGTACGAACGGAAGGGCGAACCAGGCACATAGCGCGACCACCATCAGCAGCGCCGAAAGCCCCAGCCAGTGCCCGGAAAGGTGCACGCGACTTTGCTGACCGAGTTTTTTCAGGTCGTCGGCAATCGAGAAAACCGGTTTGTAAGCGTTGTTGGCCGCAGCCTCGAAGGTTATGGCCGGGACTTGTGCGGTGCGGGTTTGCTGGCTGCTGGCGTCCCACCATTTCAGCTCAATGGCCGGCAGGCTGTAACGGCCTTCGGAGTCGACGCGGTAGGTCATCGTGTCGATACGTTGGCCGCCGTTGAAGTTGCCTCGACCATCATCCAGATTGCTGATTTTGGGGCTCTTCGGGTAACGGCTCAAACCGCTGATATCGCCCATCGCGGGTGCCGGCAGCGACATGGCCATGGCGTTGTCAGCCTGCAAGGTCAGCTGCCGGGTGATGCTGTCGCCGACCTTCAATGGCTTCGCTGAGTTGACGATTGTTTGCGTGAAGCGCAGACCTTGCGCCACCAGCACCGGTTCGCCGGGTTTGAACCCCGGTGGTTGCGCGGCGGTGAAGTGCAACGGCTGGCTTTGCGCGCTCAGTGGGGCGCTGGCCTGGCCAGGTGTGGCCTGAACGGTCAGCGGCGGGATGTCGAAACCCTGGACCAGATTCGGAGTGATCCGGTAGGTGTAGCGCATGCCATTGAAGGATTTGCCATCGAGGCTCTGATTGATGTGCTCGGCATGGCCGTCCGGTGGCAGCACCAGGGCGCCGGGAAGCTTCAGGTCGGGCAGGCTCGGGGCTGCGGTGAACCAGCTGTCGGTGAGGACGTCGAGTTGCAGCTCCACAAGGCCGCCGACCATGACTGAGGTGGCGGGTTGCAGGTGGGTCTGGACGCGGAGGTCGGGTTCGGCGGCTGGGGTGGCGGTAGTGAAAAGGCAGAGGAGCAGGCCTGTTAATTTGATAGTGACTGGTCGGACGCCTTCGCGAGCAAGCCCGCTCCCACAGGGGATCTTCAGCGCACACAAATCAACTGTGGGAGCTAGCCTGCTGGCGATGGCCATCACTCGGTTCATGGTTTGCCCCCCGCCTGATCCTGCAAACTGAATTTCTGCTTGAGGAACTTCGCCGGCGAAGTGCTCAGGTTCTGTAGCCACAACTCATCCGACGTGGCCTGTTCGGTCTGCACCGGTTTGCTCTGGCCCTTGCCCGGAGCCTTGTCCATTTTGATTTCGTCAGGTTTGACCTCGGGCGTGTTTTGCTCGGCGCTGTCGGTGTCTTTCTGCAACGCAATCGCCAACGCCAGGTTGGCCGTGGCTTCCGGGAATTGCGGTTGTAGCTTCAGTGCCTGGGTGTACGCGGCAATTGCCTGATCAAACTTGAAGCGCCGCACGTAAGTATTGCCCAGGTAGAAATACGCCTGCGGCGTTTCCAGTCGGGCGAAACTGGCCAGTGCCAGGTCGAAATCCGCTGCGTTATAGGCGGCGATGCCTTTCCAGTACGGATCGACAAAATGCGCGGCGGCCAGGGGGAAGTGCTGGTGTTCGAAGGCCCAGCGGCCTTGCTGATCGGGAGTGAAGAACGCATCGGTCAGGGCGTTGGCTTCGGCGCTGGAGGGCTGCAGACCGATGCCCAGTGCCAGCAACAAACCGGCCATCCAGTTCAGGCTCCAGCCCTTGCGCACGCTGAAAAACGCGAGCAGCAGCAACGGCCAGCACAGCCAGTAACCGGCGTCTTTCCAGTGCAATTCGCGCTGTTCATCGCTGGCACTCTGGAAATGCTGCTGGGCGTGCAGTTCAACCCAATCCAGATCGTCGTTATTCAGCGTGAGGCTGCCCAACGGTGCGTCCACGGCTGAAGCGAGTTGCTTTAACGCTGCCTGATCAAAACTTCCGAGCACCGGGCGACCGTTGCTGTCGGTGCGTGGCTGGCCGCTGGCGTCGTGGAGGATGCCGCCATCCTCACTGCCCACCGCGAGGATCAGCACTTGTAGCGCACTGTTCTGCAGTTGCTTGTCCAGCCCGGCGAGCTGCGAAGTATCGGCGCCATCGGTGATCAGCAACAGCGTGCCCGGGGTTTTCTCGGCCGCCAGCAGGTGTTTGGCTTGCTCGATCACGGCGCCGACGTTTTTGCCTTGTTTGGCGATCAGGTCGGTGCTCAGGGCTTGAATGAACGTCTCCAGCAAGGCCGGATCATCGGTGGGCGGCAACACCAGGTGCGCGCTGCCGGCGTAGGCGATCAGCGCGTTGCGCGCACCGGCGCGGCGCTGGATAAGGTCGTGCAGCTTGTGCTTGGCCGCTTCCAGACGACTCGGCGGCACGTCGTTGGCGTCCATCGACGGCGACAGGTCGAGGGCGATGATCAGCGGCGCACGATTTTCCAGGAAGTCCGGACGATCCTGTTCCCAGGTCGGCCCGGCGGCGGCAACAGCGCCCAGAATCAACACGGCGCAGACCAGATGCACTGGTCTGAAGCGTTGTTGATCCTGCGGCGTGATCAGCAGGTGCGGCAGCAAGTGCTCGGCTATGTTACTGCGCAAGCGTCGTTGCAAGTCGCGGCTGCGGCGCCAGAGTATCGGCAGTAAGGCGGCGAACGGCACGAGTAAAAGCCAGAGCGGGCGCAGGAAGTGGAAGTCGCTGAAATTGATCTCCATCTCAAACCTCCTGCCGCTGACGCGCGAGTATCAGGTGCGGACGGAGCAGGGCGCCCAGGTGATACAGCGCCAGCAAACCGATGGCGGCACCGAGCGGCCACCCAGAGTGTGTAAAAACGCACATTAGGGCCTTGTCGGCGCGAAGAGCCTACGGCCGCTCGCTGAGTGAGTCCGCTTAAGGCACCATAGTTGATCAATATCGCATCGGTGCCCTTCAGCAAGGTTCTACAGCTATCTAGATCGTCCAGAACGAACCTTTTCAGGCCGACAGCGCCTTCATCAAACCATTAGCACCCATGATTTTCATGACCCGTTTCAAATTGTAGGCGAGCACGTTCAAGCTCATCTC
>NZ_JBFULH010000119.1:0-11223 GCF_056400445.1 Pseudomonas sp. P5_B2
CTAATGACCTGAATCCCGTGGTGTTGCCCCAGCAACACCCATTCAACACGCTGCCTGCCCCGGTACACCGCTCACGACTCTTATCACTAAAAATGGCCCGATAAACCGGTAAATCCGGACATGGCACAGAGCCTGCAATATTCCATTTACGCAGGAAGCACTCAGACAAAATAATTTTCTGGATATAAAAACTCGTCGCCTTGCCCGGAGCCCCCCMATGAAATCCACCTTCCGTTTTTCCAGCGTCAAGTACCTGCTGAGTGTGTGCGCACTGGCCCTGAGCCTGCAACCGCTGGCCCAGGCAGCTGAAACGCCACCCGCCGAGGTGCATCTGGATTACGCCTATTACTCACCGGTGAGCCTGGTGCTCAAGCACTTTGGTTTCCTTGAGAAGGCCCTGCCACAAACCAAGGTCAGCTGGGTCCTGAGCCAAGGCAGCAACCGTTCACTGGAATACCTCAATAGCGGCGGCGTCGATTTCGCTTCGTCCGCCAGCCTGGCCGCCGTGCTCAGTCGCGCCAACGGCAGCCCGATCAAGTCGGTTTACGTGTACAGCCGCGCCGAATGGACAGCGTTGCTGGTGCGCAAGGACTCGCCATACAAAACCGTGGCGGACCTCAAAGGCAAGAAAATCGCCGCCACCAAAGGCACTGATCCGTATCTGTTCACCTTGCGCAGCCTGCAACAGGCCGGCTTGAGCAAAGACGATGTCGAGCTGGTGCATTTACAGCACCCGGACGGTCGCATCGCCTTGGAAAAAGGTGACGTCGACGCGTGGGCCGGGCTGGATCCGCACATGGCAGCCAGTCAGGTTCAGGCCGGTTCGCGCCTGCTGTATCGCAACACYCAGTTCAACAGTTATGGCGTGGTCAGCGTCACTGAGACTTACGCCAAAGAGCACCCACAAACCATCGAAACCGTGTTGAACGCGTATGAACAGGCCCGTGAATGGGCGATAAAAAACCCTGAGGAATTGGCGAAGTTGCTCGCCAGCGAATCCGGCCTGCCGCTGGAAGTGGCCACGCTGCAACTGTCGCGTACTGACCTGAGCAGCCCGCAATTGACCGCCAAGGATGTGATCGCCTCGAAAGCAGCGGCCCCGATTCTTGTGTCCGAGGAACTGGTTCGCCGTGGGGTGAATGTCGATCAGGTCATTGATCAACTGATCGATACCGGCGTTAAACAAACCGTGGCCCGTCAATAACGGGGGACTCATGACCAGCAAAAGCAAAAACCTGCCACTGGAACTGCCCACGTCGCGTCGCGCCAGGTTTTCCCTGCACAACGCCTGGCGCCTGCGACTCAAGGGCCTGGTGTTGCCGGTGTTGATCGTTCTGCTGCTGGAGTTCGTCGTGCGGATCGGGTGGTTGCCTTCCTACCAAATGCCGGCGCCGAGCGAAGTCGCACTGACCCTCAGGGACCTGGCCGACGGTGCATTGTGGAAACACATCAGCGTCAGCCTGCTGCGGGTGTTAATCGGTTTCGCCATCGGCGCCAGCCTGGCGCTGGTGTTCGCCGCGTGGGTAGGTTTGAGCCGTGAAGCCGAGGCGTATCTGGAACCGATGTTCGCCGGGTTGCGCTCGATCCCGAGCCTGGCCTGGGTGCCGCTGTTGTTGCTGTGGCTGGGCATCGACGAGACCTCGAAAATCGTTTTGATCGCGATCGGCGCGTTTTTTCCGGTGTACCTCAACGGCGTCGCGGCCATCCGCGACATTGATCGCAAACTGGTCGAAGTCGGGCAAATGTATGGCTTCAGTCGGGGTCGGTTGGTCCGGCGGATTCTCCTGCCCGCCGCCCTGCCCGGCCTGTTCACCGGGTTGCGCAGCGGCATGAGCCTGGCGTGGATGTTTCTGGTGGCCGCCGAACTGATCGCCGCGACCAAAGGCCTGGGCTACCTGCTGAGTGACGGTCGCGAGACTTCACGCCCGGACATCGTGCTGGCCGCCATCATCGTGTTGGCGCTGCTGGGCAAGCTCAGCGACGGCCTGCTCGCCAGTCTGGAGAAACGTTTCCTGGCCTGGCGCGACACCTTCAATGGCCAAAGTGCCGAGGACTGAGCCATGACCGCACACCTGCTGGACATTCGGGTCGAGCGCAAAACCTTTGCCGCCACCACCGTCCTGAAAAACATTCACCTGCAATTGCAGCCAAGGGAAACCGTCAGCCTGCTCGGCCCCAGCGGCTGCGGTAAAAGCACCTTGCTGCGTATCGTCGCCGGGCTGGAAAAGGACTTCCAGGGCGAACTGCGCAACAGTGCGGGCGAAGTGGCCTTCGTGTTTCAGGAGCCACGATTGATGCCCTGGCTGACGGTCGAGCAAAACATCGGTTTCAGCGCTGACAATCATTACGACAAAGCGTGGGTCGCGCAGCTCATTGAGGAGGTCGGCCTTGGYGGTTTCGCCCAGGCACTGCCCAAAGCCCTGTCGGGCGGCATGGCTCAGCGCGTCGCGATAGCGCGAGGACTTTATTCACGACCGCAGGTATTACTGTTGGACGAGCCCTTCAGTGCGGTGGACGCCTTTACACGGATGAAGCTGCAGGACCTGTTGCTGCAACTCGCCCAGCGTCACGCCATCGCCCTGCTGCTGGTGACCCACGATGTCGACGAAGCGCTGTACCTCAGCGACCGGGTGCTGGTCATGGACAATCGGCCCAGCAGCATCCGCCAGGAACTGACCGTGGATTTGCCCCATCCCCGGGATCGGCGCGATCCGCTGCTGGCGAGTTTGAAAGCGTTGTCATTGACCGAACTGCAGCGTGCCCATGTGATCTGAAAGCTAAGCTGAACATTCCCGTCACAGCTTTCAACCGCAGGGTCAGCCGATGTGTGGACGACTGTCGCAGTACCGGGGCATTCACGACTTTGTCGCCGTGCTGAGCATTCCCGACGCAATGATCAATCACGGCGGGGATGAGCCTCTGGCCCGCTATAACGCGGCGCCCACCACCCAACTCGCGCTGTTGCACCTTGAGCCCGACGGCTTGCACGCCGATTCGGTGCGTTGGGGCTGGCGCCCGCACTGGGCGAAAGATCGCGCGGCTCCAATCAATGCACGGGTTGAAAAGGTCGCTCATGGCCCGTTCTTCCGGGCGATTTGGCCACACCGCGCAATTGTGCCGATCGACAACTGGTTCGAATGGGTCGATGCCGGTGATTCGACTCGTCTGCCTTGGCTGATTCGGCGACGGGATGGCGCACCGAGTTACTGCGCAGCCATTGGCCAGTTTCCCGGTCTTGGCAACGAGCCGCGCGGCGACGACGGTTTCGTCATCATCACGGCAGACAGCGCTGGCGGCATGCTCGATATTCATGACCGGCGGCCGGTGGTGTTGTCAGCGGAACTGGCGCGCGAATGGCTTGATCCGGCCACCCCGAAAGAACGCGCCGAACAAATGGTGCTTTTACAGGGGGAAAACAGCGAAATATTCGAGTGGTACAGGGTCGACAAAGCCGTTGGCAATGTCAGGAACCAGAGTAGCGCATTGATAAACAAGCTTGATTAACGAACACCTGGTAGGGCCGGCAAACGTTTGCAGGATTTTGCGACCGCTGCGCGGCCGAACGCAGGCTTCGCCAGCTGCTACCAAGGAACGCCTTGCGCGCCTTGCCGATTCTGCCCCCCGGCACCGAAGCACCCGAAGAAAAGCCCCGCTTGATAGCGGGGCTCTTCTCATACGAGAGTTGGTCAGGGCTTCAACGGACGCTCTTCATCGCGGTCAGACAGCTCTCGGCTGTCGTCATGTTTCCAGTCTTGCCGCGAACGTTCCTGACGCCTGATCTCTTCCTCCGTGGGTTCATCCTCATCTTCAAAATCCGGACGTTTGGGATCTTTGGCCATGCGCACCTCTCTTCCTGTGAAGGGACTTTTTAAGCGTAGAACAAATTCCAGCGCACGATTCAGAGCCACCAGCGCAACAAGAAGAAAAACCCCATGCTCAACAGCATGCTGAGCAAAGTGTTGCGGGTGTAAAGCACCAGCCCCACCGCCACCAGCGAACTGATCAGGTAGGGGTTGTCCCACTGCAAGTTCAGTTGTTTGTCGGGCATGAACACAATCGGCCCGCAGATCGCGGTCAACATGCCCGGTACGGCAAAACCGAGGAACTGCCGGGCATTGCTGCTCAGGCGCACCGGCAGCCGGGGTTCGAGAAACACGTAGCGGTTGAGAAACACCAGCACGCCCATTCCGATGATTACTGCCCACACCATCATGCCGTGCGCCCCAGGTAAAGTTTGTTGCAGATAAAGCCTGCGGTCATACCGGCCAACCCGGACAACACCAGCGCCGAGCCCCATTGCCAGTAACTGAACAACACCGAACAGAACAGCGACACCGCGACGCACACCACGGTGGGCACACTGCGCACCACCGGCGTGATCAAGGCGATGAAGGTGGCGGCAATGGAGAAGTCCAGCCCCAGATGTTCCAGCCCCGGAATGCTGCTACCCAGTATGATTCCCGCCAGGGTGAACAGGTTCCAGGCGATGTAAAACGTCAACCCGACACCCAGCGCGTACCAGCGATTGAATTGCTGTTTGTCGTGCTGACTGGTCAAGGCAAACAGCTCGTCGGTGAGCAAAAAGCCCAACCCTACTCGCCAACGCCCCGGCAACGGTGAAATCACCGAACGCATGCTCATGCCGTAAAGCAAGTGCTGGGACGTCAGCAACACGGTGGTCAGCAAAATCGAAAAGATCCCGGCACCTCCCTTGAGCATGCCGATGGCGACCAGTTGTGCGGCACCGGCAAACACGATGCTCGACAAGCCCTGCCCTTGCAGTGGCGTGAGGTTGGCCTCAATGGCCATGGACCCGGCCAGCAAACCCCATGGCGCGGTGGCCAGGGACAGCGGCATGATCGCGGCGGCGCCACGCAGAAAGGCACTGCGCGGCATGAGTAAGTTCGACATAACACCCTACAACCCGTGAAAGACCCGAGACTGTGCCAGCTGTTGCGGGGATTATCGAGCCCAACAAAAACGAATTTGCCGTTTTGCTGGACACCTGAAACCATAGAGCCACCTTCGACGCGCGAGTAGCATGGAGTCATTCGCATAACAGATCAGGGGGGCGACATGCTTTACCGAATCGCCGCCGACGGGCTGCTGCTGTTTCATCTGTTGTTCATACTGTTCGTGCTGTTCGGCGGGTTGCTGGCGCTCAAATGGCCGGCGCTGATCTGGGCGCATCTGCCTGCGGTCGCGTGGGGCGTGACGGTTGAGGTCTTGCACCTCAGTTGCCCGCTGACCGAGTGGGAAAACCTGATGCGCCAGGCGGCCGGGCAAACCGGTTATGGTGGCGGCTTTATCGAACACTACATATGGCCTGTCATTTACCCGGCCGGCCTGACACCCGAGATTCAATTGGCGCTGGGCAGCGTGGTGCTGGCAATCAACGTATTGGTCTATCTTCGGCTGATCAGGCTGTGGAAATTGCGCCGAGCCACCTGAAACAAGCGCCGAGGATTGAGTCCATGCTGTCGATTGAAGACCTGAGGCTGCTCCAGGCGATCCGCGAGACCGGCAGCCTGTCCCGGGCTGCCGCTCACTTGGGCAAAGCGCCGTCGACCGTGTCCTACGCCGCGCGGCAACTGGAGGAACGCTTCGATGCGTTGCTTTTCGACCGCCGCCGTTACCGCTTGCAGCTCACCCCGGCCGGCGAGTTGCTGGTGAACGAGGCGGCGCGGTTGATGCAGGACGTGTCTCGGCTGACACAGCGGGTGCAGCAGGTGGCCAACGGCTGGGAAAGCAGGTTATGGATTGTCACCGACGAACTGCTCGAATTCGAAGCCTTGATTCCGGTGATCCACGAGTTCGACGCGCTGGAATCCGGCGTACCACTGCGCATCACCCAGGAGGTACTCAAAGGCGTGTGGGAAGCCCTGCGTGAAGGCCGCGCGGACTTGATCATCGGCGCCACCAACGAGCCTCCGGCGATTCCGACCCTGCGCTGGATGCAGTTGGGGCAAATGGAATGGGTGTTCGCGGTGTCGCCCAAACACCCGTTGGCCAAGGCCAAAGAGCCGATATCACGGGCGATGGTGGCGCAGCACCGGGCGATTGTCGTGGCCGACTCATCGCGGGTTACTGAGGGCAGCACCTACGGCGTCTCTGGCGGCCAACCCGTACTCGCGGTGCCGACCATGCGTGCAAAAGTCCTGGCGCAATGCGCTGGCCTGGGCGTCGGCTGGCTGCCCCGGCACCGGGTAGGCTCGTTACTGAACAACGGCACTCTGGTGGAAAAACAGATGGCCGACCCACGCGAACCGAACATTCTGTATGCCGGCTGGCGCGGCGATCATGACGGTCGAGCGCTGGGCTGGTGGCTGGAAAAACTCAAGCAGTCCTACCTGTCCACCCAGCTGGTTCAGGGCAGCGACCGATTTGTCTGAACTCAGTTGGCAGTGACACTCATGTTGCGCCCGCTGGCCTTGGCCACATACAGCGCCTTGTCCGCCGCGCTGACCAGATCATCGGGTTGGTCCTGCAAAGCCAGGTCATAGGCGCAAACACCGATACTCACCGTCACCCTGCCCTCAGGGCTTTCGCAGTGCGCAATATCCGCCCGCAGGACCGCGTGACGGATGTTTTCCGCCACCAGAAAAGCACCCGCATAGTCGGTGCCAGGCAGCACAACCGCGAACTCTTCACCGCCATAACGGGCCGCGAGATCACCCGGGCGCTTGATGTTGTCCTTGATGATCGCGCTGACCCGGCGCAGACACTCATCGCCGGCCACATGACCATAGCGATCATTGAAGCGCTTGAAGTGATCGACATCGATCATCAGCAAGGCGAGCTGGGTCTGGGTGCGCCGTGCCCGGCCCATTTCCGCGAGGATAAACACATCGAACTGACGCCGGTTGGACAGACCGGTCAATGCATCCTCAAGGGCCAGTAATTCGAGGCTGCGATTGACCTCAATGAGTTGTTCCTGGCCGTCGAGCAACAGACGCTGGACGTGATGTTGCTGCTTCATGACATGAATGAGGCGGTAACCGAGCCCGCCCAGAAACAGCAGCAGCGATAACACGATACCCGCGCGCAGCGCCGTCTCTTTGCGCCAGTCGGCCAGGACTTCCTCCTTGTCCAGCGCGGCGAATATGATCAGCGGATACCCGCTGACCCGCCGAAACCCCACCACCCGCACCACATCGTCGACAAAGGACCTGACAGTGGCAGTACCAGAATCGCCTTCGGACAAAAGCTGGGTAAACAGCGATGCATTGACAACGGGGCTGCCGATTTCAGCCTCGTTGAATGGCCGCCGAACAACAATGCTGGCGTCATCGTTAATCAGGTTGATCGCCCCGTTCCGGCCCATATCGATACTGTCGTAAAGCTCAAGGAAATGACTAAGATTGATGGTTGCCAGCGCCACACCGGCAAATCGGCCATCCGGATGATTGATCCGGCGCGATACGGTCATGACCCATTCGCCACTCGAACGACTTTTAATCGAGCGACCGATATACGGACCACGGTCAGGATGGTCTCGATGAAAGATGAAATATTCACGGTCGGAATTGTTCGCATCAGGCACCTCGGCGCCATTGGAGTTGGCAACCCAGCGCCCCTCTTCGTCAAAGACGAACAAGCCATGCAGTTGCTTCAGCTGGTTGCGTTGAGCGCTGAGCAAACGTTGCAATCTGGGCAGTTGTTGCGCACCGACGCCGTCATTTTCGAGGCGGTCCACCAAGGTAAACAGCAGCGTGTCGGTCTGTTTTATCGTTGCCTGCGCTTGTGACGCGAGGGTCTGCGCCAGGTTGGACATTGCCACTTCTTTGTCATGCAAGTGGTATTGGCGCGAACTCCAGGCTTCCCAGATCACAATCGCCGTCATCGACAGGCACACCGCCACGAGCAGAGCCACCGCGTAGCGGACCTTGAGCTTCGACGCGCGCAGGCCGGTCATCCTCGGCGCGGTGGTACGGGCGCTTTCAATGGGATCTTTAATGGACGAATGCCCCCATGACGTTCGTTGACGGGCGACTGCTCCTGTTCGCTCTTTGAATGCCGCACTAGCAGTACGATAGGCGATTTGCGAGCCTCGTGGCGGGTTTGTAGGGTGAAGCTGTCCTGAAGTCGTTACTTCGACGACTTTTTCATTGCCTCAAGCCAGGCCGGATCCAGACGGTTCTGATCGGGGTCGACGCCCAGCGCATCCATCCGCGCCTTGTGCTGATCCATCTCGCGGATCAACTGACTGTGGTCGCTGGAGTTAGCGTCCAGTTCGTGCATCTGGTTCAAGCCCAGGTGGTAAAAACGCAGCAGCTTCATCGCCACCGGATCTCCCGCCTCCACCCCTGCGGTGACCTGATGCATGATGTTGGTGACGCTCATCAGACTGCGCTTGAGCCGCCAGCCGTACACTGCGGCCGCCATCCACGGCTGGTTCCAGAACTTGCCGCGCATCAGCGCCACCATCAGCAGCACCGCGATAAATACACCGCCGACGTTAAACCGCAGGTTGTCGCCGCCGGGCTCACCAAACAACGCCACCGCTGTCGTAGACAGCCCCATTGCCAGCACCAGGAAAATCAGGGCAATAATCAGCGTACTGCGACGCGTCTGCTGTCGATAGGTTTGGGCATTCTTCGGCTGGATTTCGAACATCACGACAGGGTTCCTTGGGGGCACGGACAAAAAAGACGGCCAGGCATTATCGCCTCTGCGAGGGATTTAGCTATGCTGATGATCCTCTTCATCTTTTCATAATCAAACGGGGGACTTGGCGGTAAAGCGCAGTTCGTGCCATCTTCATCCATGGATACACTCTATTCGGATGCTATTCGCGCGGCTCAGTGAGTGGCATCGTTTTAAGGATCATTGAATGACCCAACGACAAGTAATCAACGCCTCTGTCAGCCCAAAAGGCAGCCTGGAAACCCTTTCTCAACGCGAAGTCCAACAACTGAGCGAAGCCGGTTCCGGCAGCACCTACGATATCTTCCGCCAATGCGCCCTGGCCATCCTCAACACCGGCGCCCATGTCGACAACGCCAAGACCATCCTCGAAGCCTACAAGGATTTTGAAATCCGCATCCACCAGCAAGATCGCGGCGTACGCCTGGAATTGCTGAATGCCCCGGCTGACGCCTTCGTCGACGGCGAAATGATTGCCAGCACACGCGAGATGCTGTTCAGCGCCCTGCGAGACATCGTCTACACCGAAAACGAACTCGACAGTCAACGCATCGACCTAAGTACCTCCCAAGGCATCAGCGACTACGTGTTCCACCTGCTGCGCAACGCCCGCACCCTGCGTCCCGGCGTCGAGCCGAAGATCGTGGTCTGCTGGGGTGGCCACTCGATCAACACCGAAGAATACAAATACACCAAGAAAGTCGGCCATGAACTGGGCCTGCGCAGCCTCGACATCTGCACCGGTTGCGGCCCCGGCGTGATGAAAGGCCCGATGAAAGGCGCGACCATTGCCCACGCCAAACAACGCATCCACGGCGGTCGCTACCTGGGTTTGACCGAACCGGGCATTATCGCTGCCGAAGCGCCGAACCCGATCGTCAATGAGCTGGTGATCCTGCCGGACATCGAAAAACGTCTGGAAGCGTTCGTTCGCGTTGGCCACGGCATCATCATTTTCCCGGGCGGCGCGGGCACGGCGGAAGAGTTCCTGTACCTGCTCGGCATCCTGATGCACCCGGACAACGAGCACCTGCCCTTCCCGGTCATCCTCACCGGGCCAAAACATGCCGCCCCGTATCTGCAACAACTGGACGCATTCGTCGGCGCCACACTGGGCGACGCCGCGAAGAAACATTACGAGATCATCATCGACGACCCGGCGCAAGTCGCACGCCAGATGACCCAGGGGCTCAAAGAGGTCAAACAGTTCCGCCGCGAGCGCAATGACGCGTTTCACTTCAACTGGCTGCTGAAGATCGACGAAGGCTTCCAGCGACCGTTCGACCCAACCCACGAAAACATGGCCAACTTGAAACTGAGCCAGGCCCTGCCGGCCCACGAACTGGCCGCCAACCTGCGTCGCGCGTTCTCCGGCATTGTCGCCGGCAACGTCAAGGACAAGGGCATTCGCCTGATTGAACAGCACGGGCCTTACCAGATCCGTGGCGATGCAGCGATCATGCATCCGCTGGATGAACTGCTCAAAGCCTTCGTCGCCCAGCACCGGATGAAATTGCCAGGTGGCGCGGCGTATGTGCCGTGTTATCAGGTTGTGGCGTAACAAACCACATCGCAACACTGTGGGTGGGTTGTCTGTGGTGAGGGGCTTGCCTGTGGCGAAGGGGCTTGCCCCCTCACCACAGCAGCCCCCCAACCACAAAGTACCAACTTCCTACAGGTGATCGGCGTCGATGATCGCCTTGGCAAACGCCTGCGGATCTTCCTGCGGCAGGTTGTGGCCGATGCCGCCATTGATCAGTCGGTACTCATACTTGCCAGTAAAGCGCTTGGCGTAATCCTCGGCGGCCGGGTGCGGTGCGCCGTTGGCGTCGCCTTCCATTGTGATGGTTGGCACCGTGATCGAAGGTGCCTTGGCCAACTGTTGTTCAAGCGCTTCGTATTGCGGCTCGCCCTGAACCATACCCAACCGCCAGCGATAGTTGAAGACCGTGATAGCGACATGGTCCGGGTTGTCCAGCGCGACGGCGCTGCGATCATAGGTTGCATCGTCGAAAGCCCATTTCGGCGACGCGGTTTGCCAGATCAACTTGGCGAAGTCGTGGCGGTTTTTTTCGTAGCCGGCCTGGCCGCGATCGGTCGCAAAATAGAACTGATACCACCACTGCAACTCGGCCTTGGGCGATAACGGGTTTTTCCCTGCGGCCTGATTGCCGATCAAGTAGCCGCTTACCGACACCAACGCTTTGACCCGTTCCGGCCAGAGCGCCGAGACGATGTCCGCCGAACGTGCGCCCCAGTCATAGCCGCCGAGCACGGCCTGTTTGATCTTCAGCGCATCCATGAAGTCGATGACGTCACTGGCCAACGCCGCAGGCTGGCCGTTGCGCGGGGTCTTGTCAGACAGGAAATGCGTGTCGCCGTAACCCCGTGCATACGGGATCAATACCCGATAACCCTTGGCCGCCAACAGCGGCGCCACTTCGCTATAGCTGTGAATGTCGTAAGGCCAGCCATGCAGAAGAATCACCACTGGACCGTCGGCCGGGCCGACTTCGGCGTAAGCCACATTCAGCAAGCCGGCCTTGACGTGCTTCAGCGGACCGAACGGGGTATACG
>NZ_JBFULH010000120.1:0-11133 GCF_056400445.1 Pseudomonas sp. P5_B2
AGTTCGTTCAGGGTAAATGCGATTGAATGTGGGAGCGGGCTTGCTCGCGAAGGGGTCGGCTCATTCACCGCAAAGCCCACAGTGTGAACAATAAACAGAGCTGTTTAAAAGACACCTCCAGACACTCTCTCAGGCTACACATCCTTGCGCCGCTGCCTACGACTGCGCCAGAATCCGCCGGCTTGTGCGCCTGGGGCGTGGGTTCTATCGTTTGCGGGTCGCTGACRAATCAGCGATCGGGTTTAGCGATCCGCCCCCAACACAGACGCAAAAGCGCCCAGTTTTGATTGCGGTTTTTAGTGCCTGCAATTCGCGTAATGGTGGCTGTGCGTGGGAGACCTTCGAGTCTACCCGGGGTTTCTGTGACCCGGATCGCTAACCTGCGTACAGCCGCCACCTTTACTTGTTTAGCGATAGGTCGTGGCGGCTCAATCAACCACGGAGCTTCCTATGTTCAAGATCACACCCAACCCGCCCGAAACCGACGACGTTTCCCCCTACGAAACCCCCGATTCCAAAAAGCTCAACGAAGCCGCTGACCGCGCCCTCGATTACTACCTAAAACCGGTCATTCCCAAAGACACCCCACGCAAACCCAGCACGATCTACTTCGTCGGTGCTGACACTGATGACGAAACCCTGCTGGTTAACGCTTGTGAAACCATGGCGTCGGCGAGTGTGATGCTGAGTGATTTCGCCGGGTTGGTGGAGGGGGCGCACCGCAACACGGTGCTGGGGATTGCGCAGCTTGTGATGCTGGGGGAGCTGGCGGTGAATCGGATGCTGGACAGGCTTGATCCGCCGTAGGCGTTCAGTCAGGTAGACCGCGTTATGATCGTTCCCACGCTCTGCGTGGGAATGCCTCAATGGACGCTCTGCGTCCGCTTGGCGGGGACGCGGAGCGTCCCAGGCTGCATTCCCACGCGGAGCGTGGGAACGATCAATCAATTCTCTTGCGCGCGATAGGCGCCAGGCGTCAACCCGGTCCACTTCTTGAACGCCCGATGAAACGCCGAAGGCTCGGAAAACCCCAGCTGCTCGGCAATCTGCTGCAATGACAAATCCGCCCGCCCCAGGTGATAAATTGCGATGTCCCGCCGCAGCTGATCCTTCAACTCCTGAAAACTCGAGCCTTCCTCGCGCAAATGCCGACGCAATGTCTGCGGGCTGATGTGCATCTGCGCGGCCACGGTTTCCAGGTCCGGCCAGCGTGAACTGTCGCGGCTGAGGAGACGGCGCAGCCGGCTGCTCAGGCTATCGCCGTCATCCGGGCGTGACAGCAGGTCGGCAGGGGAATGTTCGAGGAAATGTTTGAGGGTGCGTTCGTCCTGCAACAGCGGCATGCTCAAGTAACGATCGTGAAACAGCAGGCTGCTTTGTGCCGCGCCAAACTGCATCGGGCAGGGGAACATCAAATCGTATTCCGCGCCGTGTTCAGGTCGTGGGTAACTGAACGTTGCCATTTCCAACCGTATGCGCTGGCCGACCAGCCAGCTGCCGAGGCGGTGCCAGACCATCAGCTGGCTTTCAGTGAGGAAATGGTCCGGGTCCTGAAACTTCGAATCATCAAGGCTCAGGCGGATCATTTCGTCTTCGTACGTCAGGGTCAGGCGCGGACCTTCGGGGAATAAGCTATAAAACATAAAGCCGCGATGCAGTGCTTTTTCCAGGTTGCGGCAGTGGATCACTGCATGGCACATCATCGCGAAACTCCCGGTTTTACTCGGCACCGGCGCGAATCCCAGGTATTCGTCGTCCAGTGCCTGCCACAGACCCTGGATCAATCGCGCGAACTGTTCGGGCGCGATTCGCGCACGCGGCTCCTCCAGCAACTCAGGACTGATGCCCAGTTGTTGCAGCAGGTTTGAATAATCGACACCCAGCCGGCGCGCGCCACCAAGGGCSGCGCGGGCGAAATGACTGGAGATGGTGCGTTCGCGCATGAGCAGGCAATTCCGTCCATTGAACGGGCGAATGGTAGCGGTGCTTCCGTGCGATGGACAAGGCGGATATCCGCCAAATAGCAGGATGAGGTCAGGTCGATAGGCGGAAATCCGCCACATTGTTGTCGTCGATGGATCACAGCAAGAATCCTGTAACCCTTGGCATTAATAGGCTTGCAGGCAGTTTTTGAAAGGTGGCACGGGCCTTGCGATACAACGAGCAGATGCCTGCCGCCGCGCAGCTCGACAAAACAAATCCCTCCAGAAGCAGGAGGGTTCGCAATTGAAGTGTCTTGGACAACAGATGGATGTTGTGACGGGGCACTCTTGAGGAACTTTGCAATGACGACTCGTCAGCCACTGTACAAATCCCTGTATTTTCAGGTGATCGTTGCCATCGCCATCGGCATCCTGCTCGGTCACTTCTACCCGCAGACCGGTGTTGCCCTCAAGCCCTTGGGTGACGGGTTCATCAAACTGATCAAAATGATCATCGCCCCGATCATCTTCTGCACCGTGGTCAGCGGTATCGCCGGCATGCAGAATATGAAGTCGGTCGGCAAGACCGGCGGCTACGCGCTGCTGTACTTCGAAATCGTTTCGACCATCGCCTTGCTGGTCGGTTTGGTGGTGGTCAACATCGTCCAGCCGGGTGCCGGCATGCACATCGACGTGACCACGCTGGACGCTTCCAAAGTCGCCCAGTATGTAGCGGCCGGTGCGGATCAAAGCGTGGTTGGCTTCCTCCTGAACGTGATCCCGTCCACCATCGTCGGCGCGTTCGCCACGGGCGATATCCTGCAAGTGCTGATGTTCTCGGTGATCTTCGGTTTCGCCCTGCATCGCCTGGGTGCCTATGGCCGGCCGATCCTGGACTTCATCGATCGCTTCGCCCACGTGATGTTCAACATCATCAACATGATCATGAAGCTCGCGCCACTGGGTGCCTTCGGTGCCATGGCGTTCACCATCGGCGCCTACGGTGTCGGTTCGCTGGTGCAGCTGGGTCAACTGATGGCCTGCTTCTACATCACTTGCCTGCTGTTCATTCTGGTCGTGCTGGGCGGTATCGCTCGCGCTCATGGCTTCAGCGTGCTGAAAGTCATTCGCTACATCCGTGAAGAACTGCTGATCGTGCTGGGTACTTCTTCTTCGGAATCGGTGCTGCCGCGCATGCTGATCAAGATGGAGCGTCTGGGCGCGCAGAAATCCGTTGTGGGTCTGGTGATCCCGACCGGTTACTCGTTTAACCTCGACGGCACTGCGATCTACCTGACCATGGCGGCGGTGTTCATCGCTCAGGCGACCGACACCCACATGGACATCACGCACCAGATCACCCTGCTGGTGGTGTTGCTGCTGTCTTCCAAAGGCGCTGCTGGCGTGACCGGTAGTGGTTTCATCGTGTTGGCCGCTACCTTGTCCGCTGTTGGCCATCTGCCGGTTGCCGGCCTGGCGCTGATCCTGGGTATCGACCGCTTCATGTCCGAAGCCCGCGCCCTGACCAACCTGGTGGGTAATGCTGTGGCAACTCTGGTTGTAGCCAAGTGGGTCAAGGAGCTGGACACCGACGTGCTGCACGCTGAACTGGCGTCTGGCGGTCGCGGTATCGCCGACGAACGCGAAAAAGACGACCTGGGCGTTCACGAAGGCCCAACCCCAACCAACGTCAAGTAACTCTTTCTGTACTGAAAAACCCGCTTCGGCGGGTTTTTTCATACTTGCGGTTTGAGCGTAACGGTCACCTTTGCTGACACTTCGGGTGATTGCCGCAAGGCCATTGGCTGCCTAGGCTGGAAGTATCGTTCACGGAGATCGCTCATGCTCGGGCCACTGGCATCACTTAAGGTTCTGGATTTTTCAACGTTGCTGCCGGGGCCGTTTGCCTCGTTGTTGCTGGCGGACATGGGCGCCGAGGTATTGCGCATCGAATCACCAACCCGCATGGACTTGCTGCGGGTGTTGCCGCCCCACGATCACGGCGTGTCGGCCAGCCACGCCTACCTCAATCGCAACAAGCGCAGCCTGGCGCTGGACCTCAAGCAGCCCGAGGCGCTGGAGGTAATCAAGCAGCTGCTGGCCGAATACGACATTGTGCTGGAGCAGTTCCGTCCCGGTGTGATGGAGCGCCTGGGGCTGGGGTATGAAGCGTTGAAGACAATCAACCCGAAGTTGATCTACGTGTCGATCACCGGTTACGGCCAGACCGGCCCCTACAAGGACCGCGCAGGCCACGACATCAACTACCTGGCGCTGGCGGGCCTGGCCAGCTACACCGGCCGCGCCGAAAGCGGGCCATTGCCATTGGGCATGCAAGTGGCGGACGTCGCCGGGGGCTCGCTTCACGGGGTCATCGGCCTGTTGGCAGCGGTAATCGCCCGGCAACAATCCGGGATGGGGCAACATCTGGATGTGAGCATGACCGACTGCGCGTTCAGCCTGAACGCCATGGCGGGCGCCGGGTATCTGGCATGCGGCGCGCAGCCGGGTAGGGAAGACCAGATGCTCAACGGCGGTAGCTTCTATGACTATTACCGTACTCGCGATGGGCGCTGGATGTCGGTGGGCAGTCTGGAGCCGGCGTTTATGAAGCATCTGTGCGCGGCGTTGGGACTCGAAGAATTGGCGTCCCTGGGTTTATCGCCACAACCTGCGAATCAAAAAAAACTCAAGGACGCGCTGAAGACTGAATTCGAGAAGCACGATTTTAGCGAGTTGTGCGGGCTGTTTTCAGAGCTTGATGCGTGTGTCGAGCCGGTGTTGAGTTTGAGCGAAGTGATTGAGCATCCGCAGATGAAGGCGCGGGAGCTGGTGACCGAGGTGCCGCGCGGGGATGGTACGAACCAGGCGCAGATGGCCTGTCCGTTGAAGTTTTCAGATGGGTTGCCTGAGCCCCGGCATATTGGCGCGGCGCTGGGGCAGCATACGGATCAGGTGTTGGGGGAGTTGGGGTTGAGTGCGCAGCGAATCGAAGAATTGCGGCGTGCCAAGGTGATTCTCTAGCGCCTCTACCTGGCCTCTTCGCGAGCAAACCCGCTCCCACATTGGATCCAGGTCGTGCACAGATCAAATGTGGGAGCGGGTTTGCTAGCGAAGAGGCCAGTGCAGGCACCACAAATCTGACTTACTCGACCCGCATCTCCCCGCTAAACACCAACGTACTCCGGCACCGCCGGCACAAGTACCGGCGCCCCTGACTCACCAACCCATGGCGCTGCGCCGAAAACGGGAAATCGCTGTCCACGCACGGGCATTTGTAAATATAGCGCTTCACGCTGCGGCGTTTGACGTCGTAGGTGTGGCAGCGATTGGGCGGTAGTTCGTACACGCCGCGCATGATCAGTTGCCACTCTTCGCCATGAGGCTGGATGCGGTCGCCAAACAGTTGATGAGCGATCAGGTGGGCGACTTCGTGGGCCACGGTTTGCTTGAGGAAGTCTTCGCTGTTTTCCCGGTACAGCTGCGGGTTGAAGCGCAGCAGGTTCTCGTGCAAATGCGCGACACCGGCTTTTTGTCCGCGCAGCTTGAGGCTCACCACGGGGCGTTTGAAAGTGCGTTTGAAAAAGGATTCGGCGAGTTGGTAACAGTCTTCGACGCGGGTATTGAGCTGCTCGGGCATGCTTGATGGGTCTCCAGAGACGTCGAGTATGCCGCAACCCTGGGGTCTTGCGAATCGCCGAGGTGCTGAATGGTCGTAAGCGCCTTCTATCCCTGGACATTAGAAGGCCGCCTTGCGGCGGCCTGTGTTGGCAGATCTTGTTTTTGGGTGGAAAGGACCATTAATTAGTATAGACCGGCCCCACGCCGAGTCCCCAGACAATGACTGTGAACGCCATGATGGCCACTAGCACCACCAGGCCTACGGCAAGTACTGAACTTGAAAACAGGAACCCCTCGTCTGATGGAATGTTCATGAAAGTGGGCAGTCCCACATACAGCAGGTACACCGTGTAGCAGATGGCCGCCGTCCCGACGATCATTCCCAGCCACAAGTGTGGGTACAGCGCCGCCAGTCCGCCGATAAACAACGGGGTCGCGGTATAGGTCGCAAACGCAACGCAACGGGCCAGGCTCGGGTTGGCGTCATAGGTACGGGCCATCCAGTGGATGAACGCGGCCATGACCGCTACACCGCCGAGCATCGCCACGTACGACATGATCGTCATCCATAGCGCGCTTTCCTGCGTCAGCATCACCGGTGCCCGGGTGCCTAACACCCAACCGATCTTTGTGGTGCCGATAAACGCTGACACGGCGGGGATCGCCGCCAGAATCAGCGTGTGAGTCAGGTACATGTRGCTAATGCTTTCCTCATTGTCGCCACGGATTTCTTTCCATTCCTGGTCGGGGTGGGTGAAGAGCCCCACTACGTGATGGATCATGCCAGTCACTCCTCTTGTTTTTACCGTCGCCCCCCAGCGGAGCGCCTACGGGCCAAAGTGGCCAAGTAAGTAAAGGTCTGGATTTGAATGCGACCTTATGTCGCAGTATAGAAAGGACTTAACCGCACAGGTAATAGGGGCTTAGAGCATATCGCACTGAAAACCCTCCCGGTAATCGCAGACGGGTCTGTTGACATAAGTCCCTGTGTGCGAACTTAACTGTGGCGAGGGGGCTTGCCCCCGTTCGGCTGCGCAGCGGTCTCAAACAAGCGCCAAGATTATCTGGAAGGCTGGGGGGTTACTTCGTAACCCAACGGGGGCAAGCCCCCTCGCCACAGGCATGCTCGCTCCCACAGGGGATAGTGGGTACTTCGCCGATGGCGGGTTTTTGCGTAAAATGCCGGCCTTTCGTCACACCTCACGGATTTCGCGACATGGGCACTCTCACGGTCAACCAGAACAAACTGCAAAAGCGCCTTCGCCGTCAGGCCGGTGAGGCGGTTGCCGATTTCAACATGATTGAAGACGGTGACAAGGTTATGGTCTGCCTGTCCGGTGGCAAGGACAGTTACACCATGCTCGACGTGCTGATGCATTTTCAGAAGGTCGCACCGATCAAGTTCGAGATCGTGGCCGTGAACATGGACCAGAAACAGCCGGGTTTCCCGGAGCACGTGTTGCCGGCTTACCTCAAGGAACTGGGCATCGAGTACCACATTGTCGAGAAAGACACCTACTCCGTGGTCAAAGAGCTTATTCCCGAGGGGAAGACCACCTGTTCGCTGTGCTCGCGCCTGCGTCGCGGCACGCTGTACACCTTCGCCGACGAAATCGGTGCGACCAAAATGGCCCTCGGTCATCACCGTGACGACATCGTCGAGACGTTCTTCCTCAACATGTTCTTCAACGGCTCGCTCAAGGCCATGCCGCCAAAACTGCGCGCCGACGATGGCCGCAACGTGGTGATCCGCCCGCTGGCCTACTGCAACGAAAAAGACATTCAGGCTTACTCGGACTTCAAGCAATTCCCGATCATCCCGTGCAACCTTTGCGGCTCTCAGGAAAACCTGCAGCGTCAGGTGGTCAAGGACATGCTATTAGATTGGGAGCGCAAGACCCCGGGTCGTACTGAAAGCATTTTCCGCAGCCTGCAGAACGTGATTCCGTCGCAACTGGCGGACCGCAACCTGTTCGATTTCACCAGCCTCAAGATTGACGAATCGGCGGCTTCGCGCTTCGTCAACGTAGTAAACCTCTAATCAGACAGAAACTGTAGGGGTGAGCCTGTGGTGAGGGGGCTTGCCCCCGTTTGAGTGCGTAGCACTCACAATATCTTTGGTATATCAGAGATTTGGGGCTGCTTCGCAGCCCAACGGGGGCAAGCCCCCTCGCCACAGGTCGCTCCTACAGATCATTTTCAAACCTCAGGAGAGGGCATGCGCGATTACAAGTGGCTGCACGAATACTGTCTGAACCGCTTCGGTTCGGCAGCTGAACTGGAAGCCCATCTGCCCATTCCAAAAACCCCGGCGCAATTGCGCAAGATCAGCGACGACCGCTACCTCTCGACCATGGCGCTGCGTGTATTCCGCGCCGGGCTCAAGCACAGCCTGGTGGACGCCAAGTGGCCGTCCTTCGAAGAAGTGTTCTTCAAGTTCGACCCGGAAAAAGTCGTGTTGATGAGCGCCGAACACCTCGAACGCCTGATGCAGGACGCGCGAATCATCCGCCATCTGGGCAAGCTCAAGAGCGTGCCGCGCAATGCGCAGTTCATTCTAGACGTGGCGCATGAGAAGGGCAGCTTCGGTGCGCTGATTGCCGATTGGCCGGTGACCGATATCGTCGGGCTGTGGACGTACCTGAAAAAGCGCGGCCACCAATTGGGCGGGTTGTCGGCGCCGCGTTTCTTGCGCATGGTCGGCAAGGACACGTTTGTGCCGAGCTACGACGTGATCGCGGCATTGAATGCACAGAAGATCGTCGACAAGGTGCCGAGCAGCCAGCGGGATCTGGCCTTGGTGCAAGATGTGTTCAACCAGTGGCATGAGCAGAGTGGCGGGCGGCCGATGAGCCAGATTTCGATGATGCTCGCCTACACAGTGAATCATTGACTCCGAGTCGCGCCCTTCGCGAGCAAGCCCGCTCCCACATTAAACCGTGTTCCTTCAGTTGGAATGCGGTCGAATGTGGGAGCGGGCTTGCTCGCGAAGGGGCCAGATCAGGCTGCGGAGATCTCGCCCTCGCCAGCCAGTTTGCGATTGAGCTGAAACCGCCACCGCACATACAAGAGCGCCGAACAAAACACCGCCAGACTTGCGCCCATCTCCAGCAAACCAAACAGCTGGCGGTTCGGGTCATACGCCGCCAGTGCGCCCTTGATGAAATACAGGTTCACCACAAAACACATCCACGAATGCCCACGGGCGCTTCCGATAATCATTCCCGGTGCGAGCAACAGCAGCGGCACCAGTTCGATCAGCAAAATCACCCACGGCCGCGCGCCATGCAGGTCGGCAAACACCAGGTAATAGGCGCACAACAGCCCCACCAGCCCGAAAAAGCACAGCAGGCTGACGATGCGCATTGCCCGCACCCGTGGTTCGAGCCATTCAATGGAGGGCAGAATCTTCGGCTTTTTGGCCACGTCAGTTCCCCAGCTTTTGCGCAGTCTTCGCCAACCGTAGGCCCAAGGCCCGGCACAGCGCCACTTCATGCTCATTCAAACCACTTTTGCCATCGGCTCCGGCGTGATGACTGGCGCCATACGGCGTGCCGCCACCACGGGTTTCGAGCAAGGCAGATTCGCTGTAGGGCAGGCCGGTGATCAGCATGCCGTGGTGCAGCAGCGGCAGCATCATCGACAGCAGCGTGGTTTCCTGACCGCCGTGCAGGCTGGCGGTGGAGGTGAACACGCCAGCTGGCTTGCCCACCAGGGCGCCGGTCAGCCACAGGTTGCTGGTGCCGTCGAGGAAGTATTTGAGCGGCGCCGCCATGTTGCCGAAACGGGTCGGGCTGCCCAAGGCCAGGCCCGCGCAGTTTTTCAGGTCATCGAGGCTGGCGTACAGCGCACCTGTGTCCGGAATGTCGGGCGCCACGGCTTCGCATTCGGTGGAGATCGCCGGCACGGTGCGCAGGCGCGCTTCCATCCCCGACTGCTCGACGCCACGGGCAATTTGCCGGGCCATTTCATTGGTCGAGCCGCTACGGCTGTAATACAGAACCAGAATGTAGGGTGTGCTCACGGCAGCAACTCCAGCACGTTCTCTGGCGGACGACCGATGACGGCTTTGTCGCCGACTTCGAGAATCGGGCGCTCCATGAGTTTCGGATGAGCCGCGATGGCCGCGATCAATTGCGCTTCGCTCAGGCTGCTGTCGGCCAGGTTGAGGGTTTTGTAGTCGTCCTCGCCAGTGCGCAACAGTTGCCGGGCGCCGATGCCGAGTTTGGTCAGCAAGCTCTGGATTTGCGTGGCGTCCAGCGGGGTTTCGAGGTAACGGACGACAGTCGGAGTTACGCCTCTGGCTTCGAGCAGTTCGAGCGCACCGCGGGATTTCGAGCAGCGCGGGTTGTGATAAAGCGTCAGATCGGTCATGGGCGGGTCGCTTCTTGCGTAAAGTGGCAGCTATTCTAACTGTGCAGCGCGTAATCCTGAACCTTGCGAGGCGAAGGGTCGCAGGCGCATTCAATTTTGAACAAGGAATACGACATGACAAGGCGACTGGCAGCGGCATTGGCGATTTTCGGGGCGTTGATGCTGGGGGGCTGCGGCAATGACTATGGCGTCGACCAGAACGGCCAGAAAGTGGCGTCCGAACGGCTGGATAAACAATGGGTGGTGCTCAATTACTGGGCCGAATGGTGTGGCCCATGCCGGACCGAGATCCCGCAGTTGAATGCGTTGGCTGATCAATTGAAGGACAAGAAAATCGGCGTGTTCGGCGTCAACTTTGACAATGTGCAGGGCGAAGAGCTGAAAAGCGCCAGTGAAAAACTGGGGATCAAGTTCACGGTACTGGCTGCAGACCCGGCCGATCTTTTTGAATTGCCGCGCACTGAGGCCCTGCCGGTGACGTACATCATCGATAACAAAGGCAAGGTACGTGAACAACTGATGGGCGAGCAGACGGCGGCGGGGGTGATGGCGAAGCTTGAGGCGTTGCAAGCCTTCAAGTGATCGCATGATCGTTCCCACGCAGAGCGTGGGGAACGATCGGGTAGAGGGATCAACCCTCTTCAAGCCACCAACGCAATGGCTTGCCTTGCGCTGGCCAGAATCGCATCTGCTCAATCGGCGAAACGTCCCAGCGCTGTACGCCTTCCAGTGCCTTCAAAAAGCGTTGTTCCTGCTCCATGAGCGCTGGCGCACAAAGTTTGCGGGTGCTGCCGATCTTGCCGAAGCTCAACGCGTGGCCTTCCAGGGTGTACGGCGCGAACCAATGGTTGCAGCCGCCACTGCCATAGGCCCGACCGTCTTCACCGAGGGTGATGGTCAGGTGGCTGTAGTCCATCAATGGATATTCGCCGATCCATTCCAGGATGTAGCTACGATTTGTTTCGAGTTGCACCGGCTCGGCGGCGCAGCCCTGCAGGCTGGCCCCGACCATAGCGGCCAGAGCGAGGCGTTTCATCACGCAGGCTCCTGGCATTTCGGGCACAGGTGTTTCTCGCCGACAGAGGTCCAGCCCAACTCTGCAATCCGCGCCGTGGCAGCGGGCTTTTCAGCCTTGTTGCCGAGCTTGGCGTCGACCGCGAACTCAAAGCTCAGCGCTTTGGCACAGCTGTCGCAATTGACTTCCCAAGTGTGGATC
>NZ_JBFULH010000121.1:0-11130 GCF_056400445.1 Pseudomonas sp. P5_B2
GGACAAAAATCTCGGCCTGGCTCTGCTTATACAGTCGGCAACCATGGACAACTCGCCCACAAACAAAGCCAAAAGTAACATTGCAGCGACCAGGGGTTTAACCACCAACATGTACACAACAGCCCAGACACTTTCGGATGAGCTAGGCCACGCCAAAAATCTGCTGATACCGCTAGATCAATACTTGAAAACCACGACGACTACCGCTGGCGGCGAATCGCAATAGGCTGAAACGCGTCCTCCGGAATAGAGGGGACGCAGGTAGCAAATTACCGCTCGCCAATAAGGGGCAGACCACGGTTTTGCGACATTTCGATTTAAACGTAATCGCCCCTGGTTTTGTAGTCACTACCTAATCTCATTACGGCCGTACCACCGGCCGCTTTCGGTCAGGAGAAGTCAGTCGGAAAGAAATCGCAACGATGAGACCGCAAGACCATACGACGCGCTACTTCGCTTCGCCCTGGACAATTCAAGCACCTGGTCCGAGTTGCATCCTGGCCGTCTGCCGGAGTGTGACGTGATGCTGCTATGGCTCACTCATACCACTGGCATTCGCGTCACCGAGCTAGCGTTGCTGGAGGTTGGCGATGTCCTGTACCCCAGCGGCGCAATCAAGCCCGAGGTGTACTTGTGTGCGGACATTACCAAGGGCTGTCGACCTCGAAATGTGTATCTCACTCACGTCCGTTGCCTTGCTGCGCTCGATGCGTGGCTAGCTATACGCCTCCAGCGCCGCTGGGGGATGTCCGGCACTGATGAGTATGGGTTTCGCCCTGGTTCAGAATTGGTCATGACGCACAAGGGGCAAGCCTTTGAACTGGCATTCAAGAACCGTCAATTGGACAGTGGGGAGGTGGTCTATCGGGCTCGCGATGCTCTGCAGCAGACGATCACTAGGCTTTACCATCAGGCCGGTATCAAGCAGGGGTCGTCGCACAGTGGTAGGCGTTCACTGGCAGCGAAGGTGCTGGCTGCTACAGTAATTTCTACGCTCATGATCGCTCAGGAAAGGAAGGAAGCTGCATGACAGCCACAGTAGAAAAAAGCAATCAAGATGTTGAGCAGTATCGTCAATGTGTCAACGGGGTTGCTTCACCCGAATGATATGAATAAAGCTCGTGAGCTTTTCAGCATCCTGCACAGTAATGGCGAGGTACTGACTAAAAGTGAAGTTTCACAATCAGCGGTGTCATATGGTTGGAGCGGTAAGGATGCTGGTTTCGGAACTTGCGGACTACTCAGGCCTGCGCGACGAGTTCGAGATTTACCGCGTGACGATTCATCTACGGAGCGGTTGAGCCTTACACGGATGCACGTTGAAATGATGCTCGATTGGCTCGATGGCCACTATGCGAAGCGGCCTGAGTTTGAAGAAGTACGGCGTTTGCTCGCAGAGCAGACCGGCACCGCAACCGCATAGGAAAATCGCCCAGAGGGCACCACTGATGAGCGATGTTGAAAAGTACGACCTGTCCCATCACCTGGAACAAGCGGTTCAGGAACTGGATGCTGATTCAATTGGCCTGGGCCACAACATGTATGACGCCACGCTGGAACAGCTTAACGAAATCGTGGCCTTCTCCGAGCGGTTGAAAGAGGGGGCGTTGGTCGAAATGTATCTGCGGGAGCGAAAGGCTAATGGCGTCGATGCTCGGCATCTGATTTTGCCCCCAAAGGTCTATGCCGGATACAACCCGAAAAGTTACGGTAAAAGTTCGCTGCGTACCACTGGCCTGTGATTGGGCCTTTGTCAGCAACTCATGTAATGGATAACAACCTCACATCCTAGTAGACAAGGAGACAAGCATGGCTGGCGAGCTTTATGTAGAGTCCATCAGTAGCAGTGACGTGGATAACCTCGTCCGGTATGGTGGAGAGTTGATAGAATCCGTATTCCACTCGGACAAAAGTGACTTGGCTGTTCTGTATACTCGGGCAGCCCTTGCTGTCGGGGCGCAAAATAGAACAAACCTGCCAGCACACTGCTACATCCGCTTTACGCAAAACAAAACCACGCTGATGGATGTCCTTCGGATGGGCAGGATACTGAATCAGACCTCTCGTCCTCCGGTCATCGTTTCAACAAGGCAGACCCTTGCTGGCTGGGCTGGGCTCGATGATATCCAAAAGGCACAACTACTCTGGACAGAGCTTGGCAGAGCAGCTGTAACGCTCGAGTTCTACAAGGTCGGCCTTTCAACCGTGAATTCCTACTACAAGGACTTCACCATGGTTCCAGAGTAAATTCGACAGACAAAGCAAACAAGCCGAGTTGTTCAGGGGTGCCTGCAAGCCCCTGGTTTCCAGCACGGCACGCTGGAGCAAGCAGTACACGACTGCACTGGCTAAAATGCCGATGAAATGAACATGAATAACCCAAGATTGAAATTGTTCGGCATGTCACCCAAAGCATTGGTTATTACCTTTGCTTTGGGCATTGCACTGATGCTCGTGTTTAGCATCTGGATCGGCCTGCTTCCCGTCGTGATCATATCTGGCGTAATCCAATATCGGAACTATCGAGCAGGTCGACCAGAGGCTGCGTATGAGGTCACTGAAAACGGCACTGGAAGAAAACGTCTGTGGATTCAACCGGTCGATGCAACACAACTAAATCCTGCGAAAAAGTCAGGCCTTGACCCAGCGTTGACGGCTCCAGCTGCTCAATGTATCGACGGCCAATACGAGTAACAGCATGGCCAGAATCACCGTGCTGGCTTGAGCTTCCTGGAACAGGCTGAGGCTGACATAGAGCATCTGCCCCAAACCACCGGCGCCGACGAAGCCGAGCACACTGGCCATGCGGATATTGTTTTCCCAGCGGTACAGGATGTAGGCCAGTAGCTGTGGCAGCAGGTTGGGCAGTGTGCCGTAACAGAAAGCCCATACGGCATTGCCGCCCTGCAGGCGGATGGCGTCGGCCGGTTCTGGTGGAGTGTTTTCCAACGCTTCGGCGAATAGTCGGCCGAGCACGCCGGTGGTGTGCAGGGCTAATGCCAGGGTACCGGCATTGGGGCCCAGACCGGCAGCAAGGACCATCAGCGCAGCCCACACCAGTTCCGGAACCGCGCGCAAGGCGTTGAGCACCAGGCGCGACGCGCTCTGCAGTGGCCAGCCGAAGCGCCCCGCTGCGGGCAATGCCAATAGCAGACCGAGTCCCGCCGCGAGCAGGGTGCCAAGGGCGGACATGGCAATGGTTTCCAGGGCGCCGTGACCGATGGCTTGCAGATGGCCCGCGCTCAGGTCCGGGCTGAGAAAACGCTGCGCATAAGCGCCCATATGATGCAGGTTGCCGGTGTCGCCGAGTTCGCCGAGGTCGATGCCCAGGTAGCTGAACGAGGCGACCACCGCTGCGCCGATGCAGAGCAACAGTGCCAGGTTGATCAGGCGATTCATGCCAGCCTCCAGCGCAGCAGGCGGCTGAGTTGATCGGCGAGCAGTACCAGTACAAGGAAAGTCAGTAACAAACTGGCCACTTCACCGCCGGCGAACATGCGCAACGACAGATCCATCTGTTGGCCCAGACCGCCGGCACCGACGAAGCCCATCACCACCGAGGCGCGGATTGCGCATTCCCAGCGGTACACCGTGTATGACAGTAGCTCCGCAGCGACATTGGGCAGTATCCCGTAGCAAAAGGCGGCGAGCCGACTGCTGCCGGACTGCAGAAGCGCATGGGCCGGGCGCTGGTCGACCGACTCGAAAATTTCCGCGTAGACCTTGCCCAACATGCCGCTGTAGGTAATGGCGATGGCCAGTACCCCGGCAGTCGGGCCGAGGCCGACGGCGCGCACGAACAGCAGGGCCCAGACGATTTCCGGCACGCTGCGCAGGAAGATCAATAAACCGCGTACAGGCCAGCGCAGCAGTTGGCCCCAATAGCTCGGGTGGCCGGCACGGGAGGCAGCAGACAGCGACAGAGCACGACTGGCCAGCAGGCTGGCGGGGACAGCCAACAGCAACGCCAGGGCCATGCCGGCCGTGGCGATGGCCAAGGTCTGCAGGGTGGCTTGCAACAACAGCTCAATGAATTCCTCGCCATGAGCCGGTGGCCAGAAGGCTGATACAAACCGGCCCATCTCGCTCTGGCTGTCACTCGCCACCAGTACGCTCAGGTCCAACTCGCTGAAGCGGATGCCTGGCCAGAGCAAGGCAAGGGCCAGCAAGGTGATCAGCAGGCGGGGCCGGGTGGCCGGGTCTCGGGTATCACGGGTCAGCATCGGGGAATCTGCACACTCAAGGGCGGCGGAGCAATCGGTGGGGATTGCAGTTGTTCGTTGGCGTAGAGCTTGTCGAGCAACTCGCGGTCGACTTCGCTGGCCGCAAGGTCGAACAGAATCTGTCCATCACGCAAGCCGATGATCCGCGAAAAGTTCGCCAGGGCCAGGTCCACCGCATGCAGGCTGGCGACCAGGGTGACGTTGTGCTGCCGGGCATGGCGACAGAGCACCGAAAGCGTGTGCTGGGCCAACACCGGGTCCATGGCCGATACCGGCTCATCGGCCAGCAACACCTCGGGCGCTTGGTATAACACGCGGGCAATGCCCACGCGCTGTAGCTGTCCACCGGACAGTTGCTGGCATTGCGCGAACAACTTGTCACTCAGGTCCAGCCTGGCCAATGCCGCGCGTGCGCCTGGAATATCCAGTGGATGCAGCAGGTTCAGCAGGCTCTTGCCCAGCCCCCACTGACCCAGCTTGCCGGCCAGAACCGCGGTGACCACGCGCTGGCGCGGTGGCAGGGGGGGCGACTGATGAACCAGACCGATGCGCGCGCGCAGACGCTGACGCTGACGGGCTGAAAGCTGCCAGGCTCGCTCGCCGAGTACCTGCAGCTCGCCGCTGCCCGGTCGCAGGGCAGTGGCCAGCAGGTTGAGCAGGCTCGACTTACCCGCGCCGGACGGGCCGATGATGGCGACCTGTTCGCTGGCACCGATGTGCAGGTCCACGCCACGCAGCGCCTGGACGCCGTTGGCGTGGGTAAGGCTTACCTGGGTCAGATGCAACGTCATTTCAGCAGGTCGGCGGCGCGTGCGGCTTCCTCGATGCCCTTGTAGTTCTCAGGCTTGGTTTCGATGAAGCGGCTGGCGGCCTGCAGGTCCAGAATCTCCTTGTCCTTGGGGTTCGCCGGATCGAGAGCCAGGAAGGCTGCCTTTATCTTGGCCGCCAGCGCAGGGTCGAGGGTCCCGCGCACCGTCCAGTTGTAGTCGAAGTAGGCCGGGGTGGTCGCAAACACTTTGACCTTGTTCGTGTCGACCTTGCCGGCGGCGACCAGTTTTTCCCATACGCTGGCGTTCAGTACCCCGGCGTCCACCTTGCCGGCCTGGACCCAGGCGACAGTGGCGTCATGGGCGCCGGAGTAGCCCACGCGACTAAAGTAAGTTTCAGGCTTGATGCCATCCTTGAGCATAAAGTAACGCGGCATAAGACTGCCCGACGTGGAGGACACCGAACCGAATGCAAAGGTCTTGCCCTTGAGGTCGGCTAGGGACTTGATGGCCGGGTCGGCGGTGATGAATTTGCTGGTGAATTGAGCGTCCTGTTCGCGCTGAACCAGCGGAATGGCATTGCCGGTTTTCAGGCGTGCCTGCACGAACGTGAAGCCGCCCAGCCAGGCCAGGTCGATTCGGTCGGTAGCCAGCGCCTCGACCACGGCCGGGTAGTCGCTCACGGGCACGAACTCGACTTTCATGCCCAGCTGTTGTTCCAGATAGGCACCAAGCGGCTGGAACTTGCGCAGCAGTTCGGTAGGGGCTTCATCGGGAATCGCACTGACTTTCAGGGTGTCGGCGGCCTGCGCCAACAGGGTGCCAAATGACAGGGTCAAGCCGACGGCCAATGCCAGGGTACGCTTGAGCATGGAACTTCTCCGGTGCATTACGAAAGAATGTCGAGGCGCCTGGCACACGCTGATTGGTGCCTGGCGCTTTGTGAGGGTAGACGAAAAGGTGCGAAATTGACTGCTTTTGGCCCGATTGCGATCTATCGAAAAGACGCTCATGTGTCGTCATAAGGGGGGGGCGTCATTTCGACCCGCCATGGTACGTGTATGCAGCCGGGACGGACAGCAACGATATCTCGATGATTCCCAGAGCCAAGCCAACAAATATCCGCCTTTTTTGCACGGCAACCGCCAGACGCTGTCTTAACTGCGGGTAGTCCAAGGGGGAAATCATGACAACGCACACATTAACCATTAAAGAAATGCAGTTGAACGTTTCAATCCGCGGCCAAGGCTCGCCGCTGCTCTTGCTCAACGGCTTGGGTGGTTTGATCCGTACCTTCGATCCCCTGCGCGATGAACTGGCGGACTACAGGACCATTACGCTGGACGTGCCCGGGGTCGGCAAATCGCAAATGCCACGCTGGCCGATGCGTCTGCCGCGCCATGCCGACCTGATCGCCGAGATGCTCAAGCAATTGGGAATCGAGCAGGTCGATGTGTTCGGCGTGAGTTGGGGCGGTGCATTGGCGCAAGAATTCGCCCTGCGTTACCCGGGCATGGTGCGCCGGTTGATCCTCGCGGCGACCTCGGCCGGCCCGGCGATGCTGGTGAAGCCCGCCGACATCCTGGATTTTTTTGGCAGGAGCAAAAGCGTCAAATCGCGCACGCAAGAAGGCTCGCGCAATTCGATACAGACGCTGCTGCGTTTCGGTGTGGTGCACGGCATGCTCACGGTCAACCCGCGAACCTATTACCACCAGCTCACCGCCTTGGTCGGCTGGACCAGCCTGCTGCGGCTGTTCCGTCTGCGCCAGCGCACGCTGATCCTCACCGGCGAACGCGACACCTTGGTGCGGCTATACAACGCGCATATCCTGCGCCGCACCATTCGCCGTGCCGAGCTGCACGTCCTGCAGGGCGAGGGGCATTTTTTCGTGGTGACCAGCGCCAGGCGAACCGCCGAAGCGATACGCGAATTCCTCTGCCGGCCGTACAGCGATGAAGAGCCCGCGTCGATGATCGCCAACGGCGTGTTCAAGCCACGCTTGCTTAATCGTTAGAACTGTTCCGCGCTCAGGCCATACAACGAGTCACTGCCCGCCCTAATGGATTGTTCCAGGCTAAGAATGCGCGGTAGCAAGCGGTGGATGTAAAAGTCGGCAGTGGCGATTTTCGCGTCGTAAAAATCCGGGTCTTCGCTGCGCTTTTGCCGGGCCACCTGAGCCATACGCGCCCAGAGCCAGGCGTAGGCGACGTAACCGAACAGGTGCAAATACTCCACCGAGGCAGCGCCGACTTCATTGCGGTTGGTTGCCGCCCTATCCTGTAGCCAGTCGCTGATGTTCTCCAGCCGCTGCACGGCATCGAGCAGTTGAGTGGGGTAGGGTGCATCGGGCTGAGCGGCGAAACGGCGAATCTCGCCGGTGAACTGGCGGAGCACGATACCTTTGTCGGCGAGCACTTTGCGTCCGAGCAGATCCAACGCCTGGATGCCATTGGTGCCTTCGTAAATCTGTGCAATGCGCACATCCCGGACCAATTGTTCCTGGCCCCATTCGCGGATGTAGCCATGGCCGCCGAAAACCTGCTGGCCATTGATGCAGCTTTCCAGACCGGTGTCGGTAAAAAACGCCTTGGCCACCGGCGTCAGCAGCGCAACCAGGTTCTGTGCAGTATCACGTTCGCTGGCATCGTCGGAAAACTTCGCCAGATCCAGTTGTTGCCCGACATAACTGGCGAACGCGCGGCCGCCTTCGGTCATGGCTTTCATGCTGAGCAGCATACGTCGCACATCGGGGTGAACGATGATCGGGTCGGCCAGTTTGTCCGGGGCCACGGTGCTGTTGGGTGCGCGACTTTGAATGCGTTCACGGGCGTAGGCGACGGCGCTCTGGTAGGACGCCTCGGCACAGCCAATTCCCTGAATGCCGATGGACAGGCGTTCGTAATTCATCATGGTGAACATCGCCGCCAAGCCTTTGTTCTCTTCACCGACCAGCCAGCCACTGGCGCCATCGAAGTTCATCACGCAGGTGGCCGAGGCCTTGATGCCCATTTTGTGTTCGATCGAGCCGCAACTTACGGCGTTGGCAGCGCCGAGGGAACCGTCGGCATTGATCAGGACTTTAGGCACGACAAACAGCGAAATGCCTTTCGGGCCAGCAGGCGCGTTCGGCAGCTTGGCCAGTACCAGATGAATGATGTTCTCGGTCAGGTCCTGATCGCCACCGGTGATGAAAATCTTGCTGCCGGTGATCTTGTAGCTGCCGTCAGCCTCAGGTTCGGCGCGGGTGCGGATGAGCCCAAGGTCGGTGCCCGCATGGGCCTCGGTCAAGCACATGGAGCCGGCCCAACGGCCTTCATACATCGGTGGCAGATAAAGGTTTTTCAGGGTGTCACTGGCGTGGGCATCCAGCGCCAGGCAGGCACCGGAACTCAATGCTGAATACAGCGCAAAACTTGAGTTGGCGCCGTAGAGCATCTCTTCGAACTGCACGGCCAGCATTTTCGGCATGCCCATACCACCGAACTCGGCGTTACCGGACAGCCCCACCCAACCGCCTTCGATGTAAGTAGCGTAAGCCTGTTTGAAACCGATGGGGGTAGTGACTCGCCCCTCATGCCACAGCGCGCCTTCTTCGTCGCCGCTGCGATTGAGGGGCGCAATCAGGTGCGAGGTGACTTTTGCCGCCTCCTCAAGAATGGCGTCTGCCGTGTCGGTGTCGATGTTGTCGGCCATGGCCGGCAGGCGCGCCCACAGGGCCGGGGCGTCGAACACTTCGTGCAGCACAAAGCGCATGTCGCGCAGCGGGGCTTTGAATTCGGGCATAACGTAAACCTCGTTGGGACGGTTGTGTCACGGGCACAGCGCCGCACAGGCGGGCCGTGCCCTTGCAGTCAATGGCTCGAAGCGGCGGCAGCGCCAAGGCCGGTCTGAGCTCGAACGAATTGGTCGGCGTAGGCGTCACGTTCTTTGTCGGCGCGCGCACTGCGGTCGAGTCTGGACACCACGACGATCACGATGAAGGCCAGCGGCATGGAGAACAGGGCGGGGTGGTCGTACTGGAAGATCGCTTTAGCATGACCGAGTACGGTTACCCAGACAGGTGGCGACAGGATGACCAGTGCCAGTGCGCAGATCAGGCCGGCAAAACCGCCCAGGATCGCACCTTTGGTCGTCAGGCCTTTCCAGTACATGGCCATGATCAGCACCGGGAAGTTGGTCGAAGCGGCGATGCCGAACGTCAGGCCCACCAGAATGGCGACGTTCATCTTCTCGAACACAATGCCCAGCAGAATCGCGATGATGCCCAAGCCTACAGTGGCCATGCGGGTCACGCGCATTTCCTGTTTCTCGTTCGCGGTGCCTTTCTTGTACACAGTGGCATAGAGGTCATGGGAAATCGCCGAAGCACCGGCCAGCGCCAGACCGGACACCACCGCAAGGATGGTCGCGAACGCTACAGCGGCGAGGAAGCCGAAGAAGAGATTGCCGCCGACCGCTTTGGCCAGGTGCATGGCAACCATGTTGCCGCCGCCAATCAATGCACCGCCGACTTCGCCATTGACGTAGTACTGCGGATCGGTGCCGATGATCACCATCGAGACAAAGCCCAGGGTGCAGACCACGAGGAAGAAGAAGCCGATGAACCCGGTAGCGTAGAACACCGACTTGCGGGCTTCCTTGGCGCTAGGCACGGTGAAGAAACGCATCAGGATGTGCGGCAGGCCGGCAATCCCGAACACCAGGCCCAGCGACATCGACACGGTGTTTATCGGGTCGGCGAGCATTGAGCCTGGGCCCATGATGTTCCAGCCACTGGCGTGAACCTTGACGGCTTTATCGGCCAGGGTTTCATAGCTGAAACCGAACTGCGACATGGACATGATCGCGAGGGTGGTGCCACCCACGAGCAGCAGTACAGCCTTGATGATCTGGACCCAGGTTGTGGCGATCATTTCCGCCGAAGATCACGTAAATCAGCATCAGCGCGCCAACGATCATCACCGCAATCGGGTAGTCGAGGCCGAACAGCAACTTGATCAGTTGGCCGGCACCGACCATCTGCACGATCAGATAGCAGCACACCACCGTCAGCGAGCCGAAGGCTGCGAAGATCCGTACTTTGTTCTGGTCCAGTCGATAGGAAACGATGTCAGCGAAGGTGTAGCGCCCCAGGTTTCGCAGGCGCTCTGCCATCAGGAAGGTAATGATGGGCCAGCCAACGAAGAAGCCGATGGTATAGATAAAGCCATCGTAACCCTTGGCGAATACCAGGCTGGAAAGCCCCAACAGGGTAGCTGCGGACATATAGTCGCCGGCAATCGCCAAGCCATTCTGAAACCCGGTGATACCACCGCCCGCCGTGTAAAAGTCCGAGGTGGATTTGGTTTGGCGCGCGGCCCACCAAGTGATGGCCAGCGTGCCAAGGACGAACACGAAGAACATGCCGATCGCATTCAGGTTCAGTGGTTGCTTTTCCACCACACCCATCGTCGGTGCAGCCAGCGCAATGGAGGCTGGCAGCAGGCCGGTAGCGGCGAGGATCAGTTTGCGCAACAGAGTCATCACTTGCTCTCCTCGAGAATGGCTGCGCCCAATGCGTCAAAGCGAGTATTGGCGTTGTAGACATACCAACCGGTCAGTAACCAGGAAAACACGATGATTGCCGCGCCAACCGGCATGCCCATCGTCAACATCTGATGTTCGCCGAGCGGTGCATGCAGCCACTGGGGGGCAAACGCCACCACCAGCATGAACAGGTAATAAGAACCCAATACGATGGCGCTCAACGTCCAGGCCAGGCGTGAACGGCTGCTCACCAGTTGAATGAATTTCGGATTGCGCCGAATGCGTTCGCAACGTTGCGTATCGGTTGAATGAATGTCGCTCATCAGTAGCTCCACATTGTTTTTGTTATCGGTACGTATGGGCAGGGCACAGCCGAATTCGGCGTGCACGAACCCGAAGCAGCAGGTCAAACACCTGCTGCTTGATGGATGCGTTATCAGAGTGGGGGTTAGAGCGCCTTGGCGCGGTCGCGCAAAAAGTACTTCTGGACTTTGCCTGTGGAGGTCTTTGGCAGAAGCGTGAAAACCACTGTGCGCGGTACTTTGAATCCGGCCAGATGCTCGCGGCAGAAACTGATGATGTCAGCCTCGCGAACGTCCTGATGATCAGCC